>CAZOEV010000270.1:0-4630 GCA_964578915.1 uncultured Lentimicrobiaceae bacterium | reverse complement strand
GTGAGGGCTTTATAGTGTTTCATCACGGGTTTAATTAACACCAGATAAAGTGCATAAGCAGAGGCGTTTAAAAGTATCAAAATATTTCCCACAAAGGTGTCTTGATGAAAACTAATTTCGCCAGTCCCCAATATTAGAAAAGCAGCACCAAAGCTACCTAAACTAATTCCTAAAATTTTAGTTTTCGTGATGCGTTCTTTGGCAATCCATTGCGAAAAAAGCAGCACGGCAATTGGCACACCTACCATGATAATACTGGCGTTGATAGGTGTAGTAAGATTCAATCCTTCGAAAAACAGAATTTGATTGGTCGCCACACCAAAAAGTGCTGCGAGTGCTATCTGAAAAAGATGCTTTTTGCTCACTTTTTCGGCAGCAACAAAAGGCGTGATAAGCCAAAAAAGCAGTGCAGCAATTATCACCCTGATAAAAATAATAGCACGTGGTTGCAGGTATTCTGGCATAATACCTTTGGCAACCACGAAGTTAATACCATAAATTAGGTTTGCGGTAAAGGCCGCTATTAGTGCAGCTGTTCTGCTTTTCAATCTTGTAAAAAGTTTAATTTAAAAAGGAAGATCGCCCTCTTCGCTGTCAGCAGCAGGTTCTTCATAAGATGGCGGGGGCATGCTATCTCCCTGATGAACAGCGTTTTTAGCTGCACCACCACCTTCTCGATCAAAACGCCAAGGCTTAATGTCGGTGTACCATCGTCCATTATACTCACGCGATTCAATGTTGATGCTTGCTTTAATGCGGTCACCATTTGTAAAAGCAGCTGCTTCATCGGCTTTATCGCCCCAACATTGCAGACAAACTTTTTTTGGAAACTGGTCTTCCGTTTCAATAATTAATTCTTGTTTAACCCAGGTGCCTTTTGCACTTTGTCCGGTTTGACGTTGTCCTAATTGCACAACTTTTCCTGTAATTTCAATGCTCATGATATTATTTTTTGTTAGATATATGCAGTGTTTTTCGGCTGAAAGAATGCAAAAGTAAGCATATTTCGGCATTAAAAAAGCGGGAAGCAGAATAGAAAAGCAAATGTTCTGAACAGTGCGCAAGTAAACTTTACGAAACGGAAAGGCTATGTTTTACTTGTTTTTGAATTTATTCTATGAATAGTAAAACTTAAAAACATGGTTGTTAATTATCTAAAATATCAGGACAAATTGGGCTAAAAATTAAAACAATAGGTAAAACTGTGTGTTTAAGTCTCATACAATTAAAGAATGTGATACTATGCAAACAATAAATAGGTTGAAAATTTTACTAATAATCCTATTGATTACTACAAATTATAATATTATGGCACAAAATAAGACTTTAGAAACAATAACAATTGGCGGCGGTTGCTTTTGGTGTACCGAAGCTGTTTTTGATCAAGTGAATGGTGTTGAATCAGTTACATCTGGATATGCAGGTGGGGGGATTGCCAATCCAACGTACAGAGAAGTTACTTCAGGGCTTACTGGGCACGCAGAGGTTGTTCAAATTGAATATAATCCTGAAACGCTAAGTTTGGAGCAATTGCTCGAGGTGTTTTTTAAAACGCATAACCCAACGACTTTAAACCGACAAGGCGCTGATGTGGGCACACAATACCGTTCTGTGATTTTTTATAGCAATGAGCAACAACGCGAAACTGCTGAAAATGTCAAGCGGTTGCTCAACGAACAAGAAATATGGGATGATCCTATTGTAACGGAGATCTCTCCTTTGAAAGCCTTTTATAAAGCCGAAGATTATCACCAAGATTATTATGCAAAGAATCCGAGTCAGGGTTATTGTCAGTTCGTAATTGTTCCTAAACTCGAAAAATTCAAAAAATTATTTTCAGATTTAGAAAAGAAACAATAGAAATCGAAAAAGATTTCAGTCTAGAATATGCGTTTTCGAGCGCATATTTTATATATAACATTTGTTTCATAATTTATATTATGTTAACTAATACTTTTAATTTAAAAGGTCTCCCAATCGGAAGACCTTTTAAAATTGTGACTATTAAGCACCTACTCTTTCAAGCTTTCAAGCTTTTCAGTCATATTAAAGCGCACATAAATAGACTTAAGAACGCTTATAGTTTCTTCACTACCAGGCTGTAGCTCATTTGATTTTTCTAAAAGCGGAAGTGCTTTTTTGATTATCACATTGGCATCCTCTGTCATTTCATCATATTTCTCTGTTTCATCTAATGGCAATTCGTTAGCTTCAACCTGCAATTTATTTGACTCATTGATATAAAGCGCACCCAGGTTATATACGGCATCATAGTAATCAGGATTGATTTCCAGAGATTTCATATAATACATCTCTGCTTTAGCCATGTCAAACATTTCCGGATTGGCTTCATCACCATATATAGTTCCAAGCACAAAGAAAATAGAATAATTCGTAGGATCTTTTTCTACCAATATTTTTAGGTCGTCAACCACTTTAGCACCTTGTCCGATAGATAGATACGCATTGATTTCTTCCAACATAAGTCCTGCATCATCTGGGTATATTTCGCGTCCAGATTTTAGTGTAGCGAACATGGCATCATTATCACCCAAGTTTCTGTGGGCCATGGCCATATTTTTATACACGTCAGACTCATTAAATCCATACCCAAGCAACTCCTGGTAGTAATCAAGTGATTGCTGATACTCCTCACCTCTTACGGAAGCCAAAGCAGCATTTAATAAGGCTAATGTATCCACCTTATTTGTGTAGGCAGCTACATCGAATGATTTTTTAAACTTATCAGCAGCCTTGTCGTAAGTGCCAGCATTGAAATCATCTACACCGTAAGCAAAATATTGCTGTCCGATTGCCTCAACGCGCGGATCAATATCGTCTTCACGCCTCAAGTCATTATCAGGATCAAGTTCAACAGCTTTCTTAAAAGAAGTAAAGCTTTCTTGCAATGGATCTTCAGAAAGTGTTGCAAATTCTTCGGAGAAAACTAGATTCAGATAAATAATCCCTCTATACATCCATGTTTTAGCATCATCCACAGTTTTTGGATGTTCAACAGCTTTGTCAATTGCTTCTTTTGCCTTGTCGTACTGTGCGTTTTTATTGTACATAAAAGCATTTGTACGTTCAGATTTTTGTGCCATACTCGTAGAAGCAATCACAAGTATAGTCAACATTAATAAGAGCTTTTTCATAGTGTTCATTTTTATTTGTTTGGTTTGTGAAACCGTTAAATTAAAATAAAATTAAAATATAAAATTATCGTAGCCAACTTCGTGCCAAAATTATGAATCTGTAGGTTCAGGCGTGTCTTCACTTTCGTCATCTGACTGTATATCAGTAGATTCAGCAGGTGTTTCACCATTTTCAGGAGATTCAGCAATAATAGGGTCACCGTTTTCATCCAAAACTATAGCGTCTAATTCTTCCTCATCTTCTGAAGTAACTTTGGCTACAGCGGCAATCTCATCTTCATTTCTAAGATTAATCAGTCGCACACCCTGAGTAGCTCTGCCCATTACGCGCAGTTTTTCAACAGCAATGCGGATGATAATACCCGATTTATTGATGATCATCAGGTCATCCTCATCAGTCACATCTTTTATTGCGATTAAATAACCGGTTTTTTCGGTGATGTTAAGTGTTTTTACACCTTTCCCTCCCCTGTTCGTAACACGGTAACCATCTATATCTGAGCGTTTTCCATAGCCCTTTTCAGAAACTACCAACACGGAAACTTCTGGCTCATTGATACAAATCATTCCAATAACTTCATCGGTTTCCGAAGCCAGTGTTATGCCGCGCACACCTGATGCGTTTCTACCCATTGGCCGCACCTTAGACTCGTTAAAGCGGATTGCACGACCCGATTTAAGCGCTAAGATTACTTCGCTGCTGCCACTGGTAAGTTTAGCTTGAAGCAATTCATCGCCTTCGCGGATGGTGATGGCGTTGATACCATTTTGACGTGGACGTGAATAAGCTTCCACACTCGTCTTTTTAATCACACCTTTTTTGGTGCTGAGGATAATAAAGTTATTCTCGATATATTCCTGATCTTTAAGGTCTTTTATATTTATAAAGGCCTTAACCTGATCTTCTTTATCGATATTTATCAAGTTTTGAATCGCTCTACCCTTTCCAGACTTAGATCCTTCAGGTATTTCGTAAACCCTGAGCCAGAAACACTTACCCTTTTCTGTGAAGAAAAGCATATAATTATGATTCGTAGCTATAAACAGGTGTTCAATAAAATCTTCATCGCGTGAGTTGGAGCCTTTAGATCCGCGGCCTCCCCTACTCTGCACCCGGTATTCAGAAAGTGGAGTGCGTTTAATATAACCCATGTGAGAAATAGTAAGCACAACAGCTTCATCAGGGATGATATCTTCTATTTTGAAATCATCAGCCGAATAGACAATGGTGGAGCGGGATTCGTCGCCATACTTTTCTTTGATAGCGCGTAACTCATCCTTTATAATTTGAAAGCGAAGGCCTTCATCACCTAAAATATTTTTTAAGAAGGCAATTTGTTTGAGCACTTCATCAAACTCTTCTTTAATTTTCTGTATTTCAAGGCCTGTAAGGCGTTGAAGCCTCATTTCCAGAATGGCTTTAGCTTGAATTTCAGAGAGTGAAAACTGTGCCATTAAGCCAGCTCTAGCTTCTT
>CAZOEV010000269.1:0-4636 GCA_964578915.1 uncultured Lentimicrobiaceae bacterium | reverse complement strand
AAAACCGTTTAGGATCAGCTGCTGAGCTGAGCATTTTTGAGATGCACGCCAACGGCCTGCGCGAAGTAACCAATCCCAGTGACATTTTGCTTCAGCAACGTGAAGAAGATGTTAGCGGAGTTGCCATTGCCGCTATGGTAGAGGGTTTGCGTCCAATGTTAATTGAAACGCAAGCCTTGGTGAGCACAGCTGCTTATGGAACGCCACAGCGTTCTGGAACCGGTTTCGATATGCGCCGACTCAATATGCTGTTGGCCGTGTTAGAAAAGCGCGCTGGATTCCGCCTTTCGGCCAAGGATGTTTTCCTGAATATTGCAGGCGGTATCCGCGTTGACGATCCAGCCATCGACCTCTCAGTTATTGCTAGCATACTTTCGTCCAGCGAAGATATTCCCATTGACTCAAAAAGTTGCTTTGCCGCCGAAGTAGGCCTTTCAGGCGAAATAAGGGCCGTAAATCGCATCGAAGCCCGTATTGCCGAAGCTGATAAATTGGGCTTTGAGCGTATCTTTATCTCCAAATACAACAATAAAGGCCTCGACCGTTCAAAATACAAGCTGGAAATTGTAGCGGTAGCCAGCGTAAATCAATTGTTTCAGGAGTTATTTGGATAAATAGTCTTTGCAAGAAAAGACCAAATACTGCGTTACTCTCGTTTTTGAAACAGTCATTTACCTCAGTAAATTCCTTGGTTTCAAAAACTTCGAAAGCCTTGTCTTTGGCCTTTTCTTATCAAAGCCTCAAAAGACGAGATTTCTTTTGAGGACTAAAATAGAGAACCCTTTCCAGCTTAAAACACACCCTACAGAATGTAAATTATGAGACCACGCTCCACGAATTAACGTTAATTCGTGGAGCGTGGGTTATTATTTTGTATATTTGTTGACTAAAACGGTCAAAATGATTACACGAATCCTCACAAAAAACTTGATAAGTAGTTTGCAAAAAGGTAAAGTAACTGCTTTATATGGTGCGCGTAGGACTGGAAAAACAACTATCCTCAGCATGATAGGGCAAGAGCTTGAAGGTAAAAAAATTTTGAAGTTACAAGGCGAGGACCTAGATACAGCGCAATTGTTGTCGTCGTCAAGACAGGAAGTATTGGCTAATCTGGTTAAAGGATACGATTATCTATTTGTGGATGAGGCACAAAGCATTCCGCGAATTGGTCAAAACCTAAAGCTTTTGGTGGATACGCAGCCTGAAATTACGGTTCTTGTAACCGGTTCGGCTTCATTTGATTTGAGAAATCAGATTGGTGAACCACTCACTGGCCGTTCCACGTTTTTCACACTCTATCCATTTTCGTTTGCCGAGCTTGAAACCGATTTCCTGCAAGGGATAAAGCTGATACCGCAATTATTGATTTATGGCACTTATCCTCAGGTTTTGTTGGCAGAAAACGAAAAAGAGAAACGTAGCTTGCTCGACAACATAAAAAATGGATACTTGCTGAAAGATATCCTTGTGCTTGAAAATCTGAAAGATAGCCTGTTTGTGATGAACCTGCTGAGGCTGGTTGCTTATCAGATAGGAAATGAGGTTTCTTTCAATGAATTGGCCTCTCAGCTTGGCACCTCAACCAAAACAGTACAGCGCTATCTCGAAATTCTTGAGAAAACTTTTATCTTATTCAGAATTAATGGCTTTAGCCGAAACCTGAGAAAAGAAATCACTAAATCGCCGCGCTATTATTTTTGGGATAATGGCATCAGAAATGCTGTAATTTCAAATTTCAAAGCCATCGAACAGCGTGATGATATCGGCATGTTGTGGGAAAACTATTGTGTTTCGGAGCGGATTAAGAAACAGCACTATCAAAATACCTTTTCCGATTTTTATTTTTGGAGAACTTATGACCAACAGGAGATTGACTTGCTGGAAGTGACCGATGGCGATATTTCTGCATTTGAGTTTAAATGGGGAAACAAAAAAGCACGCGTGCCAGTAGCCTTTAACAAAGCTTATCCCAATGCTGAATTTAAAACCATTAACCGGGAGAATTTTCAAGATTTTTTAACGGTTTAAACCTTAGGAACATATCCTTATTCACAAATTCTTAGGACGAGGAGCAGTTTACGAATAAGTTGATTAAAATGAGTCTTTTCAATCAAGGCAAACATGCAAAACCATACATTGGAATCTTTGTTAAAACGTAAATTATGAGACCACGCTCCACAAATTAACGTTAATTTGTGGAGCGTGGGTTGTTATTTAACAAAAAAGAGCCATAAAATTACTTCGCCACCATTTTTCGTTTGGAGTTTATCACCTTTAGAATATGTTGTTTCAGCAACTATTATGGTTTAGTTTGACTAAATAGTTTCAATTTTTTCTTTAACTTTATTTAGTTCTGAAATGGGTAATTTAATAACCGTCTCTATTGAATTATTAAATATCAGAGTTCCTTTTTTCTCTTTTCCGATTATTAATTCTATGATTTCTATTTTTAAGTCGATTCTCTTTAGCGTTTTTTTGTTGTCCCGAAATAATTTATAATCTGCATAATAGTTAAGTTCATCTTTTTCTAGAATAAGGACTTCTTTTCCGTATGAATTCCAAAGTAGAACTCGGATGAAATAGATTCCAATTCCCCAAAAAAGCAAATAAGACACTACTATTCCAATGTTCAATCTGATGTCATGCTGAATTGAAACTACAGTTGCAGCAGGTGGGATTAGAAATGAAACAACAATTAATAATGCCAAAACAAGTTTAACATACAACGATTTCTTTTCTACTAAAATGAATATAGTTTTAGGATTTTCTTCTTTGTATATAACTTGGTTGCTTTTCATGTTTTAAATTTCGTTTAATTTCATCTTTGACCAAGCAGCTTAAAAATATTCAATGAATAAATCAATATTTTACATCCCGCAAATCACATTTTATGAAATATCTAAACCTCTGATATTAAACCCCAAAGGTTTTTTTTAACCTTTGGGGTTTAAAAAAAAGATATAAAAATCAACGCTATTTCCAGTCTTAAAAACCCCTTCCAAACATTTCCCAAAACTTTGTTTCCAGCAGTTCCCACTTGTTTTTAGTGGCTGCTTCAAAGTCGCGGAGGTAGTTTGCGAGGTATTCAGCAGTTTCTTCTTTTTTGCCTTCCTGAAGTAATTCTTCGGCTTTGTTTTCAACCATTGGCAGCTCTTGTGCGGCTTTTTCTTCAAACCAAAGCACGGATTCTTCAACAGTTTCTTTGGTTTTTCCCCAGCCTACTGTAGCCAGTTTATTGGCTTTGCGGTAGTCCCAAAGCGCGGCATCTTCACGGTAACGTTTTTGTCCGCAATAGTTAAAGCTTTCTGGCAGGTCAGAGGTGCCGGCAAATATAGGAACACGTGGACTTTCGGCAGGGTTGTCAAACGAAAACCAAGCTACACCTCCCACTTCGTCAGGAAGCCAGTCGCGCAGCTGAATAATATGTGAATAAGAACACCACGAAACGGCTACAGTACGCTGATATTCCACCATATTTTCCTGCAAATAATTCATAGTATTTCTGAAATCGCCCGTTGGCCACGGATGCGCAATCGGACTGATAATGGTGTCTTCGCCAACCACTTTGCGGTCTTCATAACGTTTTTTCACCATTTTAATATTTTGTGTCATATCATAAGGCGTGCCTTCGTAAGTGGCTCTATACAGGGCGGAAATAGTTTGCAGGCTTACTTTTTCTTCTGGTTTCACCGAGAAAGGCAGTTCTTCCATATCCATGCTCAGCTCAAGAGAAGGCGCCAAAGTGCTCAGTACATAAAACTCTCTGATCATAAAAGGCTTATCCCGATCTGCATAAGCTTTCCAGAATTTAAATTCCCCTTTTCCATCCCACAGCCCATACTTTTTGGCTACTTTTTCTACATTATCGGAAGCCATAAAATAATCTTTGTTTTTATGGTCAATCACGCCAATGCGGCTGATATTGGCCGAAATACCCACATGGTCATCCGGAATACGTTGTGCAGCCCATACACCGCCAATTTCATCAGGGCCAGCGCCCAAAATTTCCATTTGCCACACCTCATATTTGTCGGCAATGGTTATGCATTCACCATGATCGCCATAACCGTATTCTTCAATCAGTCCGCCAATTAGCGTAATGGCATCACGGGCGTTGTCACAGCGTTGTAGCGCAATACGTTGCAGTTCTTCAATCAAAAACATACCGTTTTTATTCACTAAAGTATCGGGTCCCACGAAAGTGGTTTCGCCCATCGCCAGTTGTTTTTCGTTCATACTTGGATAAGCCGTGTTGAGGTAAGCGAAAGTTTTTGCCACCTGCGGAATTTCGCCAGCCAGCTCCACTTTGCGCATATCCCAGGGCGTTTCGGTGTGTAGCGTGCCTTTATAAACTTTATAAACAGCCGTGTCGGCATGTTCGGCGGCTTTTTCCATGCGCAGCCAGGTGCGGTAATTGCCGTCGCAGGTGTGTGCCGTAATTACTGAACCATCAACGGTAGCAGCCTTGCCGGCCATAATGCTGGTGCAACTTTCACCAAACCAGGGGTCGCCGGGGTTTACCTGCGCCATCAGGCTAATGCTGAATATAAGACCTAAGAATGTGGTTAAAATGCTTTTCATAAGCGTATGATTTTGGTTTTAAAATAAGTCGGTAAATATAGAAAATTAGCTTTGG
>CAZOEV010000268.1:0-4649 GCA_964578915.1 uncultured Lentimicrobiaceae bacterium | reverse complement strand
ACTAAGGTAAACGACTGTTTCAAAAACGAGAGTAACGAAGTATTTGGCCTTTTCTAGCAAAGACTAAACATCACTAAATAAATCTCTTTGCGCTTCTTGCGGCAAAATAAGCCTTTCATCATTATTTTTCACGGCATTGATACGACTGGAAACCGGAACTTTCTCAAGTTCCCCATCAGCAGCTGGTTTTAATAGCATTTTTAGCTTTTCAACATCCTGCTCAAACAACCAGATTTGTTCTTCTTCGGGCTTCAAAATCAGCGGCATGCGGTGGTGTAATTCAATCATCATTTTGTTGGCGGCTGTGGTTACGATGCTGAAACTATCATGGATTGTGCCATCGGCTTGTTGCGTGCTGCTCCAAATACCAGCCATGGCAAATAGCTTTTCCGACTTCAAAAAAATGCGGTAAGGCTGTTTGTTTGCATCGGTTTTCCATTCGTAAAATCCGTTGGCCGGAACAAGGCAGCGCCGCATCTGAAAAGCATTTTTAAACGCTGGCTTATCGGCTATAGTTTCTGCCCTGCTGTTGATAAGTGGCTTGAGTTTATTGTCGGCAGCGGCCCATTCGGGCACAAAGCCCCAGAAAAAATGCTGTAATTCCTTTGGTTGCGCATTCGTGATTACGGGCAAAAACTGTCCGGGAGCGCAGTTGTAGGAAGGTTTGTACTTTTCATCAAAGACCTCTACATTAAAGCGTTCGCTGATCGTTTTTCCTTTTACCGACAATTGAAATCTGCCACACATTTTTGTCTATTTTAGTTTGCGTTCAATACCCAGGCGGATAATTTCGGCATGGTCAAAAGCCAGTTTGGGCAATTGATCAATTGGAAACCAAGCGGCTTTGGCGGCATCATCAGCTGCTACAGCAGGTAGTTCTTTTGGAACGAATCCTGCAAAAGCTACCGAAATAGTTCTTCCTCGAGGATCGCGTCCCAGATCGCCAAAAGTGTGAATTTGTTCCAACTTACTCAAAACGATTCCCGTTTCCTCTTTCAGCTCACGCAAAGCTGATTCCATCAGTGTTTCGTCCATTTCTATAAAGCCTCCCGGAAGCGCCCAGAAACCTTCAAATGGTGGATTTTTGCGTTGAATAAGCAGGATTTTTGCAGGTGCCTTTACATTGTTAAAAATCAGACAGTCAACAGTTACCATCGGGCGCGGATAATCGTAAGTGTATGCCATATCAGTTATTTTGCAAGGGGTTTACGGGTTCATGGGTTTACGAGTTTATGGGTTTATGGGTTTTTCCTTCCAGCACAATTACAATTTCGCCTTTCACGCCTTTTTCTTCGTAATATTTAATTAATTCAGCCAGCGTTCCGCGGACGGTTTCTTCATAAATTTTCGTCAGTTCGCGGGCCACAGCAGCCTTGCGATCGGCTCCGGCTTCTTCAGCAAATTGCTGTAATGTTTTCAACAAGCGGTGCGGCGATTCATACAAAATGCTGGTGTAGCTTTGCTCCGAAATGGTTTTTATGCGCGTTTGCCGGCCTTTTTTGTGCGGCAAAAATCCTTCAAAAACAAAGCGGTCGGCGGGCAATCCCGAATTGACCAAAGCCGGAACAAAAGCTGTTGCTCCGGGCAGGCATTCCACCTCGATATTGTGTTGTATGCAAGCCCTCACGAGCAAAAATCCGGGATCGGAAATGGCTGGCGTTCCGGCATCGGTAATCAAAGCCATAATTTCACCACCGAGCAAACGGTCAATCAGCCGCTCAATTGCCTTGTGTTCATTGTGTTGATGAAAAGCTGACAGCGGTTTGCTGATACTATAATGCTTGAGTAAAATGCCCGATTTGCGCGTGTCTTCGGCTAAAATCAGCGCTACTTCTTCTTTCAAAATACGAAGCGCCCTCAGCGTGATATCCTCTAGGTTGCCGATGGGCGTAGGAACCAGATATAGTTTTGACATAAGCGGATTTAAAAGTTTTCTTTGCTTTTACGTTTCAGCCATTTTTCAAATTTCTCGGCACCTCCGTTGATGGATGTATAGAACGACAAAATCGTAAAGCCAACTACAACAATTACCGTGAAAATGATTAATAAAGTTTCCATGCTAACGATCGAATTTTGAGGTTTCGCTCGCTTTCACAAAGTCGGTAACAATACCAAATAGCGATTCGTATTTTGTAAACGGAAGCTTGTCATAAGTATCTGTTATCGTGTGATATTCCTGATTTTCTTGACCTCTTGTAAACAAGAAAAATGCTGGAACGCCTTTCTTAAAAAACGGACAATGATCGCTATTACACGATTCTCCGCCCAGGCGGATATCGGTAAAATACTGCTTCTCCGCATTTCGATTTTCGATGATTTCGGACAATTCAGGAAATACTTTTCCATTCACCACCGATAAACCTTCGCTGCCCGAGCCGACCATATCGAAATTCAATACAAAACGGGCTTTATCTAACGGAAATAGCGGGTTTTCGGCAAAATAGCCAGATCCCAGCAAACCCACTTCTTCGCCTGAAACCAGAATGAAAACCATGGAATAATGTGCTTTTTCAGGATTTTTGGCATAATAGCGACCCAAATCCAAAACGGCAGCCGTGCCGCTGGCATTGTCGCTGGCTCCCGGATACATCGCGTTTTCGCCCATCTGACCGAGGTGATCATAATGTGCCACAAACACAAAAAAGCTATCAGGCACAGCACTTCCACGCACAAAACCAACCACATTACGTGCCTGATGTTTTGGTTTAAAAACAGCTTCCAAATCAACTTCACAGCTTTTGGCGTTAGCCGGAATACTGGCTTTCTTTACTTTAAGCAGCACCTTATCGCCGGGATGGGCAGAACCAGAAACATGCCACCACATAGCTTTTTCAACGGTTTGCATCAATGCGGTAACGCCCGGAATACCGCGCCGATAAGCATCTTTCAAGCCTTCAGGAACGACCAGCATTTTGCCAGCAAGTTGTGTAGTATCTACCAAAGCATAAACCGAACTGAGCTGGGTGAGCGTGTCGGGAAGCCAAACCAGCTCGAAAGTTTTTTGGGTGGTTTTGGTTGCCGGATGCACCACAAACTCGCTGCCAGCTTGCAGCTTTTTGCCATCGACTGTGCAAATCATTTTGCCCGGAAAAGTATTTACCGGAAAATAATAAGGCTGAAAATAATCATCGCCAAAAGATTCAAGTCCAGCTTTTTTCATTTGTTTGGTCAGGTATTCGGCAGCGCGAAAATCACCATCGTTCACATAACCACGCCCGTGCATATCAGCAGCCGAAAGTTTCTTAACAACGCTTTTTACATATTTTTTATCTTGGCTATAAAGTGGAGAAAACAGCCATAAGCCGGCCAGAAGCAACAGTATTTTATAACGCATGATCCTCGGGATTTACATCAAATTTACGTTCGATTAATCCAATAAGTTTACGCCAAGCTGCCGAATTGCCGTCCCACTGATTCACTACTTTCAACTCGATCAGGTAAGTGCTTGCGCCGTTAAAGCTCTTGAAGTCATTCAGCTCGTCGAGCATTTTGTTGTAGTTTTCTAAACTTCCTGAAAACAACTCATTGATAAACAAAAACTTGTCATTAATACCAATTGCTGTCCTGATTTCTTCAATCGGCTGACGACCAATTTTAGCTCCTACACTTTTATCCGATTGCTGTTGCAAATGGTCGGCTATGCTTGGCGCGGCATCTTCGGCAAATAAATCGAATGATGTAGCTAGACTCTTTGGATTTTTAATTTTTTCGGCTTCCTTTTTTGGTTCAGTTTCTTTATGAAATTCGGGCGCAGGCCTTTCCAGTGGTGCCACGGGTGGATATTCCACTTTTGGCTCAGCTGTTGGCGCAGGCTCAGGTTCTAGAAGTCGTTCTGGTTTTGGTTCTACCGGATGGATTATAGGTCTTTTTTCTGCCACTTTTTCCTCAGTTTTATGCTCAACTACTTCTCGTTTTGGTTCGGGCGGCGCAACTTTTTCGACTTTAGGAACCGCAACATTTTTGGTCTGGTTCAGTCTTTCCTCCTGTATTTCAATTTTTTCGTGTCCTACTGGAATATCGCAAAGCGTTTCGTAAAGTTTGTGCGTGCGTTTGAGCATCACATCCAGATCGAGCCTGCGCAAAGGCTGGTCTTACTGTTCCAAAAGCGAAGTCTGATGCAGCAACTGTTCCAGCAGCAGTTTTATCGTTTTGAGTTGATTTTGTTGTGGATTGTACAAGTTCATTGCTTAATTCGTATTGATTTATTGGTATTTTTGCAGCTTAGAAGGCATAAAATTACAAAGAACCACAACAGTAGCCGGCATGTTTCTTGAAAACGATACCAACAGCAAATCACGCACAGGATGGATAGAAGTCATTTGTGGCTCTATGTTTTCAGGCAAGACGGAAGAATTAATCAGACGCCTTAACCGCGCGCGCATTGCCAAACAACGTGTTGAAATTTTTAAACCTCATATCGACAAACGTTACAGCGAAGAAGATGTTGTATCGCACGACAGCAAAGCCATCCGCTCTATTCCGGTGGAAAGCGCCAACCAGATTTTGTTTTATTCGGCCGATATGGAAGTGATTGGCATTGATGAGGCACAGTTTTTCGACAACGCGCTGTCTTCGGTCTGTACACAACTTGCCAATAGCGGAATACGCGTCATAGTTGCCGGCCTCGATATGGATTTCCAAGGCAAACC
>CAZOEV010000267.1:0-4649 GCA_964578915.1 uncultured Lentimicrobiaceae bacterium | reverse complement strand
TCTTGGACAGTTTTTCTTCTAATAAATTCATATCACGCATACGCCTAACCTGAAGCTGAAGCATACTTAACACTATTTCTGGAAACCGGCTAAAAAAGGGCATAAGCGCTTCGCGATCAAGCATCAACAACCGACTTACCTTCTCTGTTGTAACGGAAGCTGACCTGTTTTCGGTGTCCAACAGCGCATACTCACCAAATACCTCACCTGCTTTTAGGCGCGCAATCAGATGGTTCCCGTCGTGCACCCGCACTTCGCCTTCTGCCAGAATATACATTGTATCGCCAGTATCTCCTTTCTTAAAAAGCGATTCCTGAGCCCTCGTTTTTCGCTCGACTAGCAAAGCCGCAAGCGCTCTAAGGCCTTTATCTTCCAACATACTAAATACCGGAATACGTTGCAGAAGCATCATCCGATTTTCAATTTCGACCAGCTTTTCGTCCATAGCTTTGTTGATTGTGTAGTTTTCAGGGTAAAACTAAAAAATATCGGTTAACCATCCAATTTTTTTCAAAATTAGGTCTTTTGCATAGACGGCTTGATGACCTCAATTTCTTATCCCTAGCTTTTATGCTTAATTAAAATAATTCGTGTATTTTTGAAGATGATTTGTTAAAAAACTTAAACCCAATCAGTTTCTAGCCTAAAGAAACGACTCTGTAATAATCATAAATAGCAATCTCAAAACCAGAAATTATTCCAAATTTTGGAACATTTGCATTCTTGTAATAATGGATAACAACCAAAATATATTTTATATTATTGTTTATCAACTATTTAGTATGTTTGGCACATGTTTTGTTTATTAGGTAAACAACAAATAATTTTTATCATGAAAAAACAAATTATCCTTCTCGCATCACTTTTCTTAGTAATATTTTTGTCTTCTTGTAAAAAAGACAATAACAATGACCCTAATCCTATTATTAATTCTATGGAAAGTTTGGACGTTCCTGCCGATTTTGACTGGAAAACCACCCGCGATTATCAAATCAATATTGGCACAAGTTCAGCTGGAATTACAACTTTAGCTTCGGAAGATGGCAGTGTTATTTATCAAAAAGCATTTGTTACTGGTACTGAAGCCTATCAAATGAAAGTGGCCTTGCCCACTTATGTCGAAAAAGTTAAGGTTTCTTTTAAAGGACAAGCCGAAATTATCGAGCTGACAGGCGCTACAATTAGTCATCAGTTTAACTTCTAAAAAACAACACCATGAAAAATCAAAAAATCTTAAAGACTGATGGCTTCAATAAAGCCAAAGCTCAACTTTTGAAAATATCTTTACTAGCATTTCTAAGCCTTGCGCTACATTTTGGACTATTTGCTCAATCTTTTATTCTGGATATCCAGGGGGAAACAATGAGTTTTACCAATGCGCAGCGCACCATTGTAAATAACACAGGAAACAATGGCGAAAACGTTGGTTCTATTAGTCGTTATGACAATGTAATTACTAAAGATGGCATCACAGTATATGCCCTTATGAAAATTGCACAAAAACAAAATGCTTTTTTCACCAACTTTGACGATGATGTAATTACCGGAGACAACAAACGATTTCAGCCACGCATAGGTAGTGGTAGTGGAGGTGGTTTTATAGTCTTCGAGCTGGAGTTTTTTAACGCAGCAGACGATGCTTCCGTATTCGTTTTCAACTACAACCTCACCGGTGTTGATATTGATGGCAATGGTTCTAACAGAGAATATGTCGAAGTGGGGGGTTACACTTCTTATCAAGTTAATAGCAATACCGGTCTAACGGTTTCTACCAATAACAATTCTGGCCGAACAAAATTTTTGGGAATCGGTAGTAGCCTTGGTGGTGTAACTTTTGAAAACACAGCGGCTTTTATCACAAATTTCTCCAATGCCAACAACAAAATCTCCTTCGCACTTGGACAAACTAGCTCAAATAACGAACGTTTCTATTCTGTTCAAATTGGTGTAGCTGGTGGTGTTTTTTCTGATCCTATTATCGTAAACAACCCACTTCCAATTGCCGTTGACGATGTGGGAACACCAATAAACAGTGCAGATGGCGGCGTTGCTATACCCAATGTATTAGATAACGACCTTTATGACGGAGAACCTATTATTCCCTCAGCAGTGACAATCAGCACCATTACTGATTTTAGCGATTCAGGTATTGAATTAAACGAAAGCACTGGTGAAGTAACCGTTGCTCCCGGCACTCCTGGCGGAACTTACACCGCTGTTTATCAAATATGCATGAATAATGCTCCAACAGATTGTGATGTAGCAACAATTACTGTGCAGGTTTTGCAGGCTGATTTACAAATTGTAAAAACTGCCTCAGCAGATCCAATTATGGCAGGTCAAAGCATTGAATACACTTTAACCGTTACCAATAATGGCCCCACCAAAGCATTAGATGCTCTGGTTGCTGACAATATTCCCGCCGCATTAACCATCACCAATGTAGTTCCTTCCAAAGGAAGCTGGACAACACCGGAATGGACAATTGGCGAAATGGCAAACGGAGACATTGAAACACTTGTGATTACCGCTATTGTGGACGAAACATTTTCGGGTGCGCTCGAAAACACTGCTACAGTTAGCAGCACTACAAGCGATCCGAATTTAGACAATAACACAAGCACGGTTACAACTACCATAAACGCACCTGCTGGCCCAACAGCCAATGATGACGCTGCTTCTACTGAAGTTAATACACCGGTTTCTATTGTAATTCTTACCAACGATGTTGAAGGCGATGCATCACTTGATCCAACAAGTGTTACTTTTATTGCTGGTACAGAACCAGATGCTACTACAGAAGGTGTATTTACCGTTGACGCAGCCGGCATTGTAACTTTTACTCCTGCCAATGACTTTATCGGCACGGTAACTATTGATTATCAAGTTTGCGACGAAAATAACTTCTGCGATATAGCAACTATTACTGTTGACGTATTGGCTGGCATTTTCAACAATTATCCTGCTACAGGCTTTGGTACACTTGGTTTTGAAGACTTGTGGCCATCCAAAGGCGATTATGACTTTAACGACCTTGTTATTGACTACAAATTTGAGATAATCACAAATTTTGCCAACAAACTTGAATCTGTAACAGCAACTTTTGTTATCAAGGCCTTTGGCGCTTCCTATGAAAATGGATTTGGATTTCAGCTTTCTGATGCCATTGACCCTGCTGATTTAACAGTTACTGGTTATGACTTAACAGAAGATTATATCACGCTAAGCCCTAATGGTACAGAAGCAGGCCAGTCGAAACCTACTATCATTGTATTTGATAATGCTTATGGTCAAATGGATCATCCCGGTGTGGGAATTGGTGTAAACACTGAACCATCTGCGCCTTATGTACAACCTAAAACTATTGTTGTAGAAATTAGTTTCCCTAGCGGACAATATGCTTTCAACGATTTAGATATTGCTAACTTCAATCCTTTCCTTATTGTGAATAAAGACAGGGCGGTTGAAGTGCATCTACCGGATTATTTGCCAACTGATTTGGCCGACGCATCTTTGCTTGGAACTTTCGAAGACAGCAGCAATCCCGGCGAAAACAGGTATTACAAAACAGAAGGCAATCTGCCTTGGGCTATCAATATTTACGAAACTTTTGATTATCCAATTGAAAAACAGGAAGTTGTTTGGGCGCATCTGAAATTTGCTGAATGGGCAACAAGTGGTGGCGTTCTCTTCCCTGATTGGTATAAAAACCTGAGTGGATATCGCAATAACTCCCTAATTTATACCGCTCCATAAGACAAAGTGAAGCACTAAGATTTTTTTCATGATGAGCAAAAGGCCGGTTGATTATTCAGCCGGCTTTTTCTTTTTAGACAAGCGATACAAGCTAGTAAAAATATTTCAGCCCACAACTAACTTTCCTTGTATGACTTTATTTCCGGAAGCATTAATGAGTGTAAAAATATAAGCTCCCGATTCCAATTTTGCTGGCTGCAACCTAAATTCGTTGGTTTTAGTTTGTACCTCATATAGCTGCTCTCCGGTTTGATTAAAAATCCTGAGCGTGAAAACCTCAAACGATTCATTTTTAAAATAAATAATTGATTCAGCCGTGGCTGGATGCGGAATTATTTGGTAAGTTTTGCTCGAAAAATCAAAAAGCTGCACTGACTGAATATTAGAGAAACCCAAATTACCCAATTCAAGGCGGTAGTAAGATGTAGTGTTGATGAGCGGCAGGGTATCCCAAAAATCATAAGAAACCGCCGAAAAGGGGCTACCACAGATGCCGGCGATCTGGCCAATCTGCTCAAAGTTTTCAGCATCAACCGAACGATAAACACGCACGCCATCACAAGTATTTCCGGAAGCGATAATCCATTGCAGATAAACCTTTCCATTGATTTCGGACAGACTAAAACTATTTAGATATGGCAAATCTTGCGCCATTGCTTTAGGCGACAATACACCCATCAATGCAAGAATAAAAATTCCGCAATAGCTGTAAATTAGGTTCATTCTTTAGTTTAGATTTAGTTTCGCAAACAGATGAACAACTACAAATAAACACTAATTTTTCAAGAAAAAGCTTTTCAAGCATGCGCCTAGCATGCTAATAGGCCTATTTTTCAGCTAAAAGTCGTTGCAAAACCAGTTCACTTTCATCGATGAGGTCAGGGAAAAACTCC
>CAZOEV010000266.1:0-4649 GCA_964578915.1 uncultured Lentimicrobiaceae bacterium | reverse complement strand
TTTCAGTATTGATACGAACCATGTAAATACCAGCTTCATAAGAAGCAATATTTAATTGTGTTCTTTCAGCACTGATTTCACGATCGTAAACAACCTGACCTACTGCATTGATAACAGTAATACGGTTCATGTTTGCAGCTTCAATGGTAACATTGTCAGTTGCAGGGTTAGGATACAAACGTGTGTTGGTCAAGCTAATAGCATCTATTCCGGTAATGATATCAAGACATACTTCATTTGAAGGATCTGATTCACCACAGAATTCATACTCAGCTGTAACGGTATAACAAGTGCTACCAGCACTGGCTTCTTCATAAGTGTAGGTGTTATCTGGCCATAGGGCTTCGAGTAATTCACCATTCCTATAGATATTGAAACCTAAGATGTCGCGGCTACTTCTGTTAGCTGGTGCAGATGTCCAAGCTGGTTGGCCAGCATTTACAGCTAGATCAGATTTGCGCAATTCCAAGTTTTGGCCAGCATTTCTATTGGCTTCTTGTGCAGCTTCTGTAGGTTCAACGGTTTCAGCTACGAAAGAGGCAACTGCACCTTCAACACCTGTTGCTCTGATCATTGCATTAACATTGAAATCAAATGTTTCCCAAGTATCCCATGCACCGGTAGTGAAATCACCAGTAAAGTAATGGGTGTTTGGTTGGAATACATAAGGATCTCCAAGGCCGTCATCAGTTCCGATGCCAACAAATCCAACATAAGCAACGCCTAAGAAGAATCCACCATCAGCTACAATTGCATCTGGGAATTCGTGCATATTCCACTGTCCATCAACGTTAGTTACTGAAGCAGTATAAAGCACGTTATTTCCATCAGGGATGCCAGCAGCTGTTAATCCAAATACATAGATTTGAACAGTAGCATGTGGTCCACCGCCATCAGGAGCGTCACTTAACAACCAACTCATCTCTGTAAGTTCGGCTGAAGAATCATGTTTATTACCTAAAACGGTATTTAATGTACCTGTTGAAGAACCTAATTGAGCTGTTCTGATTCCATCATCATAACGGAATTCATTTGAAACGCCTTCATTCCAGGTCAATTTGATTTCCTGTGGACCTAATTCTGTTGAAAGGTTTTCAACAACAAGGTTTTCAGGAGCATCACAAGGTTCCATGATCATTACATCTTCGCAATATGCACCTTCGCAGGTCATTGCGCCGCTTTCATATACATAGCGGATGCAATAGGTAAATTCGCCACCACCTGGTTCTTCGTCAAGATAGAAAGTATCCTGAACCATTTCAGCAATCATCATTCCGTTGCGGTAAACATTTACGCCTACGAAAAGATCTGTGTCACGTGAAGTAACAGCGTTTTGTGAAATAACAGGAGCTTCAGTAGCTGGATTAACAGCTGCTTTAGCCTGCGCGGCAGGAGCTTGAACATAGTCAAAGCTTACAGGAGTAGCTCTTACAGGACCGAAAGCCGTGTAGATATACATATCCATCAGGAAGTTACCAATAGTTGAGGAACCAATTGCGGTTGGATCTGAAAGATCTCCGAAAATAGAACCCTGTGGGTTGGCAGCATTATCAGATGATAGGTCAGGATATGCATCAGCTGCAGTATTTCCGAGAGGCTCCATTAAGAGCGCAACGGTATTTACACCAGCAACAGAAATATCACCTAACTCAACACCCATTTCCCAGATGTCATTTCCTGTTGTAGAAATAGGTCCAACAGTTTCAATAAGGGTTTTGGTATCCCAGTCATAAACATGAATGTTATATTCCCAAGTACCAGTAGTTCCCCATGAAGCATGGTGGAAGTCGAGGCTATTAACCAAGGCATCTGGATAAGCAGTAAGGTCATAAGCTACACCGTAACCAAAGCCAAAGCTCTGGAAGTATCCGTTAGCAGGAGCGCCAGGATTTTGTGAAATCTGAACGATTTCCATTGGCTCAACGTTTGACCAGGTGAGTAATACATCACTTTCGTCAACTACTTCGGCAGTATAAATCTCTGGTCCGGCGTAATCTTCGCAAGGAATGTAAGTCCAAGTATATTCCATTTTGGCTGACATACCAGTAGTGTACATTGCTGCAACTTCTGCTAAGTATTCCTGTCCGGGAACGAGGTTTTCAGTAGCATATTGGTAGAATGTTTCTTCGGTATCTGTGATAAATATACCATCCAACCAAACTTTGTAGTTTGTCAGTTCGCGGTCAGCATAACGGTCCATATTGTCAGTAACAACAACGTTGTCAACAGCTACATACCAGTTCCAGCCTGGTGAGAAGTAGTTGAAACGTACCTGGAACATTTCATTAGCATATTCAGTAACATCGATAGTTTCTGTTGTAGCAACATCCCATGGCCATGTACCAGAATCAACTTGTGAGAAGAATACTTCAACCCAATCATCACCATCATATACATCAACTGAGAAATATTCAGTAGTTGCAAGGTTGATATAGAGATAATCGAACATTAAATAGAGTTCGTCAGCATTCTCAGCATCAATTGCAGGAGAAATCATTTGCTCGTCCATAGTAGAACCTGAACCAGCTCCGTCAGAATCAGCAAACATAAACGGAGTTCCGTCTAGTGATGATCCAGCAGATTGTGGGTTACCAGCAGGTGTTACATTAAACCAAGTGTCGGTAGTAGAACCACCGTCAACAACAGTCCATGTTTCTGGCAAACCTTCGTCGAAGTTTTCCATAAATGGTTCAAAAGGAATAATACCACCTTGTCTCCATGTAGCAAAACCAGTTGGTGTTACATACAGGTCAGAAACAGGAAGTAAGAGTTCTTCCAAAATCCATTCAAAAGCTTCAGGTCCGTCAATAACGTATCCTTCTAACATGATTGGAGTAAATCCATTCTTTTCAACATAGATATCATACTCACCTTTGCGGAATTCGTCCCAGGCAAAGAAACCTGTTGCGTCAAGTTCCACTTCGTAAGTAAGTTCGAGGCCTGGCTCAGAAACATTGGTAAACATTACATCTGTTTCTTCTGGGCTATCACCACTATTTGTGATAACAGAAACGCTTACAGTTGTAACCATGTCTTTGTCAAGACAGTTAGAGAATACAACTTCTGATTCATTGTTGTCATATTCGGCAACAACGCCCCATTTGTAAACGCCGCTTTCAACAGCACCCCAGGTGTTGTCAGTAAACTGCTCGTCAAGTGTCAAACCTAAGAAAGTAAGGTCACCAGTTTCGCAAGTTGTGCGATAGATGCTATAACCAACTAATTCACGGTTGCTTTCGTTAGCATAAACAGGGAATTTAGCGTTGGCTTTGGTAGCAGCAATCATGCCTTTACCACTTTTAACCGATTTAACAGTTGAGTAATCTTTATGTCCGGTAGTTGTATAATCTCCCTGACCTAAAGCTACTTCGCGACCAGCTGCTGTGGTAACATAACCACGAAGCATCCAAGCTTGATTCGTTACACCATATTCGCCACTAATTGAAGTCCAAGCTGCACCATTATAAGCGAAATAGTCATAACGATCTGATATTACCTGAAGTGCACCAGCAGTAGGTTCGTTAAATATATCAACACCAGCAGGTCTTTCAACATACATTGCAATCCAAAGATTTTCTGTATTGTCAAAAGTAACAGCTTCGTCAAGTTCAATAACATTCCAAGAATCATCTATTAACGTACCAGTTACATCTTGCGCATAAAGCACAGTTTCACCGTTTTCGCCACCAAGGATTCTAACTTCAGTTAGGATATCACCTACAGCAGGTAATTGATAAACAGAAACTTTGGTTACATAACCCATACCATACTCTGTCAATTGTGCAGGCACAAATTTAGAAGCCCAGGTAAGGCTATAAGCACCTGATTCGGCACCAATTCCACCAAAGCCCATAACATCATTGTCATAAACTAACCATTCTGAAACAACAGGTGCCTGAGCACCCCAGTTTACAAGAACTGCATTATCGGTAAGTTCGGTAGCAACAACGCCTGAAACAGCATAAGGGAACTCAAGCAATGAGAAGTCATTAGTAACAGTTTCACCAAAGGTGATTGTTACAGCTTCTAATTCTTGTGATTCGAAAGTAGCAGCAGATACCATATAATCATATACGCCATCAACAACTTCACCTTCGTAATATCCACTGATATCAGTAGTAAATTCAAAGCTAAAATCTTCATTGGAGATCATAACAGTAGCTCCTTCGATAGCAGCGCCGCCGTCAAAAGCAGTAACTGTACCGTTTACATAACCACCACCAGTGATGATTACTTCTTCTGAGCAAACACCGTCAACACAAGTTTCGGCTCCGCTATCATAAACATAAGTAAGGCAATAAGTATATGAACCAAACTCAAGTTCTTCGTCAGTATAAGTAGCAACTACACCATCTTCAAAATCAAGAGCTGCAAGTTCTTCACCATTACGGTAAACCATTACACCAGCGATTGTATCAAGTGCGTCAACATCAACGTTTGTCCAGTCAAGAACTACGTCAAGTGTTCCAATTGTTTGCTCAGCAGTAAATGCTGTAGGAGCAGCATAATTGTCACAAGCTACATACAACCAAGTAAATTCAGCAGTAGCTGATTGACCTGTTGTAAATACTGATGCAACACCAGTAGTATAAACTTCACCATCAACAAGCATTTCGCCGAAACCACCATGTTGGTATTCTGTTTCAGTT
>CAZOEV010000265.1:0-4666 GCA_964578915.1 uncultured Lentimicrobiaceae bacterium | reverse complement strand
GCAGGATTGTGCCAATTTTTGGACGGGAGTAGAAGACACGCTGTATGGAGGCTATTTCACAGATGTTAGTCGCTCGGGCAATATACTGAATAGCAACACAAAAGGACTTGTTTCGCTCTCACGAAACGCCTATGGATTCAGTCGGGTATTTATGTTGACTGGAGACACTTTCTATCTCGCTAAGGCTAAATCCGCCCTTAATTTTATGGTTCAGCACTTGTGGGATACAACTTATGGTGGTTGGTTTGCCACCAGTTCCAGATCAGGAAGCAATCCCTATACCGGCGTTAAAAAAGCATTTGACCAGCATTATGCCTTGCTAGGATTGACAGCCTATTGGGAAGCAACAAACGATAGTTTATATTTCGAGTTCCTGAATCAGGGTTATGACTTTATCGAAAGCACCTTATGGGACGATGATCCTGACTTTTTTGGCTATTACGATAAGGTTTCACGCACTGGCATGCAAGCCAGCGATAAAAGCTTCAATGCCACTGTAGATGCTGTAACAACTCATTTGTGGAATCTCTGGTTGTTGACGGGAGAAACAAGTTACTATAACCGCTTGATAGCTATGCAACAGAATATGCAACAGCAACTCATTCCCTCGATGAAAGAAGAAGGTATCGGCTTTGCGGAACTGTTTAACAGCAACTGGTCCGAAAAATCTTCAGAACGCCGCACGATTATGGGTCATGTGCTGAAAACCGGCTGGAGTTTAGCGCGTATTTACCGGATGACAGGTGATGAAACCGCTTTGGCTTCTGCCAGATTGCTTGTTGATCATGTTCTACAAAAAGGCTACGACCACCAGTTTGGCGGCCCTTATAAAGATTACGACAGATATAATGGAGAAATGTATATGTATGGCGCATCTGACACCGCCAAAGCTTGGTGGCAGATGGAGCAGGCCATCACCTCCGGATTATTACTTTGGGAAACGACCCGTGAGGTAAAATACCTCAAAATGGCCGATGAAAGTCTGAAATTTTTCATGGAATATTTTGTCGATCCCCTTTATGGCGAAGTATATGCAGACCGTGCGCGCGAAGGAGGCCGCGTGGCCTATTCCGGCGGCTTCTGGGACGAGAATAAAGGTAGCCAAGGAAAAGCCGCTTACCATTCCATCGAAACAGCTTACTATTCCTATCTCTATGCCAAATTGATTCTGCAACGAGATACCGCTAGACTCTATTATCATTTTGACCCTGTTAATTTCGACCGTGAAATATTGATGAACCCTTTGGCAGTCGATTTTGAAAAATTCCAGCTAACTGATGTCTTTAACAATGGTGAAGCCTGGATACAATTTGACCCGATAGCTCGTATCATCTATTTGCCTGCCGGAGCAGGAGGCCTTTTTGATGTAGGTTACAGAATGGAAGGCTTGCCTGATCTAGTTCAGGAATATCCAGCTAATGGCCCTTTTGTGCAAGTTAGCGTTTTTCCTAATCCTTTTCAAAGGCAGCTCACACTCTCATTTACGCTAAATCAGCCAGAAAATGTAACAGTAAAAATCTATAATCCTTTAGGTCAGCTCCTAGAAGAAATTCATGCGGGAAACTTGTCTGCCGGAAAACATCAACTTCTGTGGGACAAACAATTTCCGGATAAAGGCATGTATTTTTACAGTCTGGAAGCAGCAGGTGTGTTAATAAGCGGCAAAGTGATTGCTAATTAAACAACAAAACTTTTACTGAAAAGCCTAACTTTGCAATCAGAATCTGTTCAACTCATGAAAAAACAAAATGCTAAAAATGAGAGTTCCCTTAAAGTAAATGCTGGTATTGAACAGCCTGATCAGATAAATCCCAGAGTTATTGCTCAATTAAAATCGCGTAAAGCGCAGCTTTTGCCGGCTGAGGCTTATCTCGACGGCATTCTCAAAGGCAATTTCGTGTTACTTAGCAAAGCCATCACACTTATCGAAAGCAACTTACCTGCCCATCAAGAGGTGGCGCAGCAGGTGATTGCCGGTTGCCTGCCTCATTCGGGCAAAGCCCTAAGGCTGGGCATCACGGGTGTTCCGGGCGCAGGAAAAAGTACTTTTATCGAAGCTTTAGGGATGTTTTTGTGCAAGCAGAACCAAAAAGTTGCGGTGCTGGCTATCGACCCAAGCAGCCAGCGTTCGCATGGCAGTATTTTGGGCGACAAAACCCGTATGGAAGAACTTTCGTCGCATCCTAATGCCTATATAAGACCTTCGGCTTCATCAGGAACGCTGGGCGGTGTGGCACGCAAAACCCGCGAAACCATTATCCTTTGCGAAGCGGCAGGTTTCGATAATATTTTTGTAGAAACCGTAGGTGTAGGGCAGTCGGAAACTGCCGTACATTCTATGGTCGATTTCTTTCTACTGATACTGATTAGCGGTGCCGGCGACGAGCTGCAAGGCATCAAAAAAGGTATTATGGAAATGGCCGATGGCATTGTGGTAAACAAAGCGGATGGCGACAATATTGGTCGCGCTAATCGGGCTAAAGCGGAATGTGAAAGTGCTATGCACCTTTTTCCGCCAGCAGAGGCGGGCATTGAGCCGAAAGTGCTTACCTGTTCTTCCTTGCACAGCAAAGGCATTGAAGAGGTGTGGAAGATGGTAGAAGAACATTTGGCGGTGATCAAAAACAATGGTTTCCTCAAAGATAAGCGTACGCGGCAAGATGTGCGCCTAATGTACGACACCATTGACGAAGCGCTGAAAAATCAGTTTTACAATTCGACGGCCATAGCGCCAAAACTTCCACCGATGGAAATAGCTGTAAAAAAACAAAATATGACAGCTTATATTGCTGCGCATCAGCTGCTTGACGCCTATTTTGAAAGCATAAAATAATTACCGATTTTATCCTAATTTACTAATGCGCTCCAGCATTTTTTTATCTACCAAGGTGATTAATCTACCCTGCATATTAATTAGTCCGTCAGCTTTGAGGCGGCTAAGGGTGCGGGTTACGCTTTCGCGCGTAGCATGAATATAATCGCCCAAATCAGAACGGGACAGCGGCAACTCAAAGCTGTCTGATTCAAAAATTTCATCAGAAAGAAAAATCAGCGCATCGGCCAGGCGGCCATGAATTTGTTTTTGCATCTGGTTAATGGAGCGATCGTAAAAATTAAGCTCGTCCTGACAAATACTATTGATTACTTCATTAGCAAATTTGCCGTTGCGCATGATCAGGGTTTTGAAAATTCCAGTAACGATAAAGCAAACCGTTGTGGGTGTCAAGGCCGTGGCCGAATAATGATTTATTTTATCGCCTAAAACTGTAGGCAATCCAATAAAACGCGGACTTTTAACCAGTCTCAAAATCTGATCTTTTGAGGGGCCTTTTTTATGGATTTTTACCAGACCGGTTTTCACATAAGTGATGTTGGAACACAATGATCCCTCCTGAAAAATCTTCTCGTTTTTCTTATAAGAAACTCCAGCACAATTGATCTTCAAAATTTGAAGCTCCTCTTTATCAAGCACTTCTACTGCGCATGACCTGATGCGACAGGTTTCGCAATTTACCTGGCCGGGCATATCCATGACTTTTGGAATTTAGTTTGGCTATAAAGATACACAAAATGTGATATAGATCATACACGAACTGTGAATTTTATCACAAGTTGATCGCATCAAACAGCAGGTTCGTGCCGTAAATTTGTATCAAAATTAATTGATTATGTGCAAGTTCGCTAAAATAGCCTCCAAAATCGGATTGATCTCCGTTTTGTTGAGCATCATCGTTATGATTTCAGGTTGGTTACTGGTTGATATAAAAGTTTGTGTAGTTTCAATGATATTGATGTGCACTGCAGCTGTCAGCTTTATTCTTTGCATGGTTTGCAATTGTGCACATGCTTCTAAAGAAAACACAACCACTGCCTAAATGTTTTATTAGCCTTTTTAAAACTCAATGAGTTTCAATTTCACTGAAAAGTTTATTGTGTTTTGTTAATTAATAGAAAAAGCTTGAGTTTTTTTATGAGGTGAAAGTCTGTATCATCCCGATACAATAAGACAGGAAACCTAAGGATTCCTGTTTTTTTATGTTGGCATTTTCTTCACACGAAAAAACCTTCCTCAGCCAACACTTCTAGTGAGATATGATTTGCTTTTAATTGTTCTGCACTATGGAACTCCCTTTTGGTTTTGAAGAAATGAAGAAGCTGTCCACGGATTACGCAGATTACAAGGATTTTATCGCGGCACATGCTAAGGATTTGGAAAATTGGTATTATTTGGAGTAAAGCTCTTTACAAGGTAGGATTTTTCAAAGGAGTAGTTCGCTTTGCGAACGATTCCTTCAGATCTATCCATGAAACAAATTCACACTTTTCCTCTAACCAATTCAGCATCGCATTCCACCATCAACTCACTAAATCTGTGTAATCTGCGTAATCCGTGGACAAAAAAATGGGTTTATAGAAAATGAAAAACTTGTCATTGAATTACGCGGATAAAACGGATTGTATCGCCCCACAAGCTATGGTGATGGAAAATTAATTGTGCATGAGTTTAGATTTTTGATGTGGAAGGATTTTTCAAAGGAGCAGTTCGCTGTGCGAACAATTCCATTAAATCTATCCATGAAACATGTTCACACTTTTCCTCTAACCAATTCAGCATCGCATTCCACCATCAACTCAACAAATCCGCGTAATCCGCTATAGTCCCGAG
>CAZOEV010000264.1:0-4669 GCA_964578915.1 uncultured Lentimicrobiaceae bacterium | reverse complement strand
GAAGGAATGGAGTTTTTTGCCTATCACGGCTGCTTTGCCGAGGAGCAATTGATAGGCACCTGGTTTGTGGTAGATCTGTTTATGCATGTAGATACTACTTCCGCTGAGCAGTCGGATAAATTGCAGGAAACCGTAAATTATCTCGCTGTTTACCAAGTTGTTAAAAAAGAGATGATGATCAACTCCAATTTATTGGAGCATGTAGGCCGCCGCATTTTAAACGCTATTAAAACGGAGTTTAAAACCGTTGAAAAAGCCAGCATTAAGGTGCGTAAAATGAATCCGCCTTTGGGTGGAAAAATGGATTTTGTAAGTCTAAGCCTTGAAGGATGAAACCAAAACTACAACTGATAGAATCGGAAGTTTGTCCGCGCTGCGGAAAGCAGTTTGAATGCGGAAAATCAGGCAAATGCTGGTGCTATGAGACAGATATCAAGCCGTCGGTTTTGGAGATTATTAACGAAAAATACGACAGTTGTTTGTGTCGTGAATGCTTGCTTGAAGTAAATAAATTGCCGGAAAGCTAAACGCTTGACAGCATTACAAATATTTGTATCTTTGCAGCCCAAAATACTGGTCTCGTGGCCGAGTGGCTAGGCAGCGGTCTGCAAAACCGCGTACAGCGGTTCGAATCCGCTCGAGACCTCTGAGAAAGAGCTTTAGAAATAAGGCTCTTTTTTTGTTTTACTGAAGTTTTTAAAGAATCTCTCTCGGCTTATTTCTCAATTCAACCCCCGATAAACCTGTTGGGTTTATAAGAAATTATTTCTACTTTTATCCCAAATTAAAAACAGCCCCAATCATGCTTCAGGCTTTGACGACTAAAATGATGTTTATTTTTATCAGTTTAGTATACTGTATGCGATATACACCTGTTTTATAGCGTATTATTACAGGATTAGGGGATGTTGATAAAGCAGAAATAACAACCAAATGGTTGTTATACAATCGTTGGCTGCAAGGTAAGAACTCGATATATCAACTTAAATTTGTGATAAAAAATGAATATGAAGACGAAACAAACAACTCAAAATCATGATATGAACAAAAAAAGAATTCGATCCATTTCAGGAGTTGACTTGTTTTGCGGGGTTGGCGGACTAACTCACGGACTTATCAAATCGGGCATAAAAGTGCGCGCAGGCATTGATTTAGACAGCAGTTGCAAATATGCCTATGAAACGAATAATAAGGCCGAATTTATTGGTGCAGACATTTCCCAGATTACAGGCCAAAGAATCCAAGAGTATTGGAAAGATGACGAAATAAAGGTTCTTGTTGGTTGCGCTCCATGTCAACCATTTTCATCTCATTCTAACAAAGTTCGAGGGAAGGAAAATGGAGATAAATGGAATCTACTAAATGAGTTTATCAGATTAGTTAGAGAAACCAATCCTGATATTATCTCAATGGAGAACGTACCTAACTTGTCAAACAAACAGATATTTAAGGACTTTGTCTCTCAACTTGAAGAACTTGAATACCAAGTTAAATTCAAAAATGTTTACTGTCCAGACTATGGTATTCCTCAAAAAAGAAGGCGATTAGTATTATTGGCATCAAGACTTGGTGAAATAGAGATCATACCTCCAACTAGAAATAAAAACAACTATAAAACTGTTCGAGACGCAATTGGTAAACTAAAACCTATTGAGAATGGGGAAAAAAGCGAAAAAGACATTCTACACTTTACTACTAAACTCACTGATATAAATCTCAAAAGAATTAAAGCTTCCGTTCCAAATGGAACTTGGGAAGATTGGGAGGAAAACCTTCAGCTTGAGTGTCATAAAAAGGAAACCGGAAAAACTTATAAATCTGTTTATGGGAGAATGTCATGGGATGAACCTTCGCCAACCATAACAACGCAATTTTACAATTACGGGACAGGTCGTTTCGGTCATCCCGAACAAAATAGAGCCTTGACAATCAGAGAAGCTTCAATACTTCAAAGTTTTCCTTCGAACTACAAGTTCCTTGAAAAAAACAAAGAAGTCTTATTAACGAAAATTGGAACCCATATTGGAAATGCTGTACCAGTAAATCTTGGTCTTGCAATTGGTAAAAGCATACTTAAACATGTAACTGAAATCGAAAATGGAAACATTCACCTTTAACATTTCTCTCAGTGTACTCAATCATTTAGGAAGAAACCTATATAGAAACTTTATTACTGTTCTTGGAGAAGCGATTTCAAATTCTTGGGACGCTGATGCTAAAAATGTGTGGATTTACATTGACCGCGAATCAAATCATCTGATAATCAAAGATGATGGAGAGGGAATGACCTCTGATGATTTTCAGAATAAATTTTTAAAAATTGGATACTCAAAGAGAAAAGGAGGTGCTGAAAAGACAGAATCGAAAAGGCCATTCATAGGTCGCAAAGGTATTGGAAAATTGGCATTGCTATCATGCGCTAAAAGAATACACATTTTATCAAAAACAAAGGATTCAGAATTCATAGGAGGGATTATTGATAATACAGGATTAGACAATGCGATAAATGATGACTTAACTCCCCAACAATATCCATTAGAAGATGTGAATTCAACAATTTTTGCCAAACACATTGAAAACTTTGAAAAAGGTACTATTATTTACTTCGAAGACATTAATGATGGTATTCAGAACAGAATCGAATATATCAGAAAACTTATTGCTCTATTTTTTAGATTTTCATTAATTGATCAATCATTCAAAATCACTCTAAATGATGATCCAATTACACTGAATGAATTAAACGATTTATCTCAAAGCACTCAATTTGTGTGGCAGATTAATACCATCCATGACCCATACTTAAGAGACAAAATTTCACCGACTCTAGAGCATATAAAAAAGTTCGAAAAACTTAATTCATCCTTGGATGGATTAAAGGGATTTATTGCTTCTGTTATTAAGCCCCAGTACCTTAAAATACGAAATACAAAAGAGAAAGTATCTCTTGACCTTTACGTTAATGGCAGACTAAGAGAAAAAGACCTCTTAAAACATATTCCATCAGCACGCCTTGTTGAAAGCTACCTATATGGTCAAATACATCTAGATCGGCTTGATGGTGAGAAAGACCGTTTTACCAGTAGCCGTGAAGGGATTATATCAGACGACCCTCTCTTTCAATCACTACTTAGTGAGTTAAAAAAAATAATGAATGTGATTATTGAAGATTGGGATAAATGGCGTGTTGAATTAAGACAAGATGGAGATTCAGAAAACACTACACGTTTGACTAAAAAAGAAAGGAAATCTAAAGAGTTGGTAAATACAATTACAGATGAGTTTGTGCCGCCAAGGGAATCAGCAAACAGAAATAAGGTTGATGGTTGGATTGAAAACCTTTCGAATGAAGCTGAATATAACGTAACCACATATGCCGAATGCTTTATTAGTGAAAATTTACTTCGCAAATACATAATTCATAAGCCAGTCAGTATTTCTCCGGAAGCTAAGGCTGAAAGCGACAAGATGAGAGCAAAAGAAACCAGTAATAAGAATACTGCCAACTTGAGTTTTGATTTAAGGCAATCGCATGACGAGCTTGCTTATTTGGACATGGATCACTTATCTAATTTAATTGAAAAAGTAGATCCGATTAAACAGGCTGGACTGTCAAGAGATGCCAAGGAATACAAACCAATTCGAGATGCAATGGCTCACACTTCTTTATTGACATTTAATGCGAAACAACGCCTTAATTCAACCTACGAGAACATTAAAGCACGAATTAAAAAACTGTTGGAATGAAAAAACCCACCAGCCAACAATCGCTATAAAAACATGCCCTTCGGGACACGTTTCATAGCGGGAACGTTAGCCAGAAAATTACTATCGCTTATTTTTCTAACCTATTAAAAAAGACCAACACACTTTTACTGCCACTTACAAAGCCAAGATCTTATTATCAAATAAAAAGACCCTTATCTTAACGGAGGCTTATTTGATCCAGAAATGCTTGGTCATATTTTTGAAAACTTACTGTAAATCAACCGAGACAAAGAAAATTATACAGGAATAGTTTCCTGGAGCAGCATCAATGCCCTGCAAAGATAGCCTGACACACTTTTCTGAACACTCCCATGACGCGTGGTCACCAACCTATGTTCTATGGTCACGAGCCCATGTTGTGTGGACACAAACCTATGTTGCGTGGACACAAACCTATGTTGTATGGTCTCAAACCTTTTCCAGTCGGTCTGAAACCTCAACAAGAAATACTGTGGTATTTTTTCTCAATTCAAAGGCTCATAGATCAGTTGGATTTATAAGAAATTAATTCTACTTTTAATCCCTAATTAAAAACTGCTCCAATCATAGTTCAAGACTTTATGAACAGCGAAATCCTAATATATCAAAACCCAGACGGAAACATCAAAATAGATGTTCGTTTAGAAGAAGAAACCGTTTGGCTTACCCAAGCACAGATGGCAAATTTGTTTGGTAAAGACAAGCGCACCATTTCAGAACACATAAGAAATATTTTTAACGAAGGAGAACTGAATGAAAATATGGTTGTCCGGAATTTCCGGACTACCACTCAACACGGTGCTATTCCGGGCAAAACACAAGAACATGAAGTAAATGGTTACAATCTTGATGTCATTATCTCAGTTGGTTATCGGGTAAAATCGGTTCAAGGTACACAGTTCCGTATTTGGGCAACCCAGCG
>CAZOEV010000263.1:0-4675 GCA_964578915.1 uncultured Lentimicrobiaceae bacterium | reverse complement strand
ATAATGCAATGCCCACAAAAAGTTTGAATAGAAACTTAATACCCGAAAATATTTTACAAAGCACATTATATTAAGGCATTGCGTTATACCCAACCTTGCAATGTTTTCCGCTGTTTTTTAGCGCTGTGGGAGGATAGCTTCGCACACACTTGACTTTTGCTAGCTTTTTGTCAAGAAAAAGCGAAATATTATCTTCAATTCTGACCTGCTAACTTTTATTATCAATGATAATTGTATTTTACGAACGAAAAATGCTAACAAGCTGATTATTTGATAATGGGTCAGGATATCTGACTTTGAGAAACATGCTGCAAGTTGAGGTAAAATGTTGCTTTGATCCCCCTTGAAAATACCGATCTTATTCAAGATAGCCTTAAACTTAACTTGTATGTCCCTAAACGAAGCCCACACAGTCCATTTTGTGAGTTTTGGACTCCTAACTTGAGTATTAAAGCCTCTTCATTAACCCCGGCATTTATGCCCGTGGTTTTCATGAATGCATGGTGCATTGGGCTTTAGCCCTGACCTCTGCTTAAGCCTTACAATACAACCAAAGCTTTTTATTTGTGTTCACAACATAATAGACCTTCTCAAAAAACTTTTATGCCTATAACCCTAAAAACTTAACATAAATTACTATTTTTGTGGTTATATACTTAAAGAAATGATTTCAAGACCAATTTACATCAAGCAGTTGAAGAACTTTATCAACAAGCCACAGATTAAAATCATTACTGGAATACGGCGATCGGGTAAATCAACTGTTTTGCGCTTGCTAAAGGAAGAATTGCTGCATGCTGGAGTAAAAGAAGAACAGCTCCTTTTGTTAAATTTTGAAAGCTTTGCTTTTGCGGAATATACAACAGCCCAGAAATTGTATGCCTTTGTGAAGGAAAAGCTACAGCCTGCACAAAAAAATTACCTGTTATTAGACGAAATTCAGGAAGTGGATGGCTGGGAAAAGGCTGTCAATGCTTTATCGGTTGATTTTGATACGGATATCTATATTACTGGCTCTAATTCTCATCTGCTTTCTTCTGAGCTGGCCACCTATCTGGCAGGTCGTTATGTTGAAATTCCCATTTATACCCTTTCTTTTCGGGAGTACTTGAATTTCAGGGAGCACTATTTTCGGGAAGAGAAAAACCTGGCCAATGCTTTTACGGATTATCTGCGTAAAGGGGGTTTCCCAGTTATCCATACCGTTAATTACGACGAAGAATCGGCTTACAAAGTGGTGCGTGATATTTATTCTTCAGTTATTCTGAGAGATACGGTGCAGCGGCATAAAATAAGAGAGGTGGAGCTGCTGGAGCGTGTTATCCGCTATGCCTTTGACAATATAGGAAACACCTTCTCGGGTAAAAATGTGGCGGATTATTTTAAAAATCAGCAACGCAAAACCGATATCAACACCATTTACAACTATTTGAATGCGCTGGAAGGAGCATTTATAGTTTACCGTGTTCCCCGCTACGATATTAAAGGCAGGGAGATACTTAAAACACAGGAAAAATTTTATGCAAGTGATGTTTCGCTTGTTTATGCAACCATGGGATACCGGGATCGGATGATTTCAGGGATATTGGAGAATATTGTTTTTTTGGAATTAAAAAGAAGAGGATACCAAGTATATATAGGAAAGCTAGATAACAAAGAGATTGATTTTATAGCTGAAAAATCGGGCGAAAAGCGCTATATTCAGGTAGCGTATAAGCTGGAGAGCCAACAAACCGTTGACAGAGAGTTTTCTCCTCTATTAGCAGTCGGAGATCACTATCCAAAATATGTGGTGACGATGGATGACTTTTGGAAAGATTCAATAGAAGGGGTAAAACACCTGTATATCACAGATTTTTTATTGTCAGATAAACTTTGAGTAGGATCTTGTGATTTTGGGCATAAATGCAGGGCTTATTCAATAGAACCTTGAGCGAATATTGCGCATACTTAAAGCAACTTCGTAAAGTTCTTTTTGTTGGGAGTTTAGCTGCCAATAAGTAACGAAGCCTCTTCATTAACCCCGGCATTTATGCCGGGGATTTCGTGTGTGCCTGGCGCCTTGTGCTTTAGCCCTGACCTAACCCGAAATGATATTCCTAATTAAGTTAAAAGTCAAGACTATTGACCATTATCATGAGCTGCTGTTGTGGTTCCTGCATTGATGCCAAGCTTATTCGAGAGGTGTGATGGCCAAAAATTGTGCGGACTACGGAGAAATTTCGTAAAATTCTTTTTGTTGGGAATTTAGCTGCCAATAAGTGACGAAGCCTCTTCATTAACCCCGGCATTTATGCCGGGGATTTCCTGAGTGCTTATCCCATTGGGCTTTAGCCCTGACCTAACCCGTTATGCTATTCCTATGATTCAATAGCCAGAATTAAAGCCCTTTAGTAGACGAGCATACCATGATCCCCGGCATTTATGCCGAGCTTAGGCTGCTTATAGTTCACACTCTATGAAACGATCCTCCATTGAACATTTTCTCTTTTCATCTGCTAAAAAGCTGTTATTATTTTTATTGACAACCAATAGCTTAACCAATGAAAAAGACCTATTTGCTCTCTTCACTCTTCTTCTTTTCTATAGTTTTTACTAGCTCTTTTGTTCGTGCGCAGGGCTGTAGCGATGCGGGTTTCTGTACCCTTAACGCCTTAAAATCAAGTGATGAAAATCATGAGCAGAGTCACCGGCAAAGCATTCAATTTGGCTTCAATTACGGCGCGGCCGATAATGATGTTACTGTGCTGAGTAGTTTTATCGACTACGGATACCTTCTCAACCAGCGTCTCGATCTTCACCTGCGTCTGGGCTATGTGTCGCAAAGCAGCGATTTAGCCAGTTCAGCCGGACTTTCTGATATTTTTCTCAATGCCAACTACAACCTCAATCGCTTTGTGTTCACAGGCGGACTAAAAATTCCTATCGCTGATGGAAACCGGAAAGAGAACGGTTTAGCGCTACCAATGGACTTCCAGCCCGGTCTCGGTACTTTTGATTTGATTCTGGGAGTTGGCTATCAAATCAAGCAGCTGAAACTTACATTGGCTATGCAGCAGCCAATGAGCCAAAATAAAAACAGCTTTTTACCTACCGATTATCCCGAAGGCTCCCCTTTTGCTGCTTTCTCGCCTACGAATAAATACATCCGCAAGGGCGATGTGCTGTTGCGGGCCTCTTATCAACTAAATCTGAGTAAAACTTGGTCGCTTGTACCTGCTTTGCTGCCAATTTATCACCTCGGAAATGATGAATATACTGATGATGCCGGTAATAAAATGACGCTGGATGGCTCTGAAGGGCTTACGTTTAATGGCAATTTAATGATAAACTATAAGCCAGCAGCAAATCAAGTGTTTCAGCTCAGTGTGGCGGCTCCTTTTGTAACACGCGATTTACGACCTGATGGCCTCACCCGCTCTTTTGTATTAGGACTCGAATATATTGTAAAGTTTTAGTTGACTTAGTTTTCCGCTGTTTTTCATCGTTGTGGGCAGATAGCTTCGCTCGCACAGTGTCGTATCAATGCCATTGTGTTGGTTAAGTCTTAGCAATTTTTTCACGTATCGAAAAAGAAAATAGCAACGATTCATGTTTTATACATTGCTGGTTTAGGTTTTCTCTAATTTACCGGGATAGATGCCGCACCTACGAAGCTCTATATCGTGATGTATAACAATTTCCACAAAGATTCCGCCTCTCTGAGGCTTAAAATTAGTTATAAACACATAAACATCCCCCACCAAACAATCAAAGCCCGAAATTCTCACCGGGGTCGGGAGCGCAGGCCTTGTGCGAGCGGCGGGCGTGCGCTCGGCAAGGGCGATGAAAAACAGCTGGAAAACTTGTGGGGCAGCCCAAAAGGCTGTTAGTATTATGCAATGCCATCAAGAATTTAAAATAGAAACTATACGCCCGCAAATGTTTTATGAAAACTAACATATCAAGGCATTGCGTCATACCCAACCCCACTTAGTTTTCCGCTGTTTTTTATCGTCGAGGGCAGATAGCTTCGCTCGCACTTGACTTTTGCTAGCTTTTTGTTAAGAAAAAGCGAAAAGAAAAAATACACCTTCACTTAACCATAAAAAACTAGTCTTATTCGATCCTAATGAATAGAAGGCTACGCTTTACTTTTTGCAAAGTGCTTTTTTCTGCTGCGCTCACGCCGTTGCCGCACGAACCCTTTCGTGTGAGCGCGAATCCCATCAAGCCCGTTTCGGTGCCTGCCGAGCTTGCCTGAGCAGACAGGCCAGGCAGTCAAAGCGATTCGGGATGGACAAAAGCTCTTCTCCAATTAGGGTCGCTAGATTAGTTATAAAGCAAATAAGCATAGTGCACATCTAACTGCTTGAGATTGCTTTTAAAAATTAAGCCCGGCAGCATTGTAGATACTGTCGGGCTTAAAAATTAGGCTTCACTGCGAAAGCCTTAGTCTTCCTTATGCAAATGCACATCCATTTGTGGGAATGGGATGTTGATGCCGGCTTCGGCAAAGGCCTTATATACCTTTTCATTCATCTCAAAAAATACTTCCCAATAATCGGCTGCATCCAGCCAAACGCGTACTACAATATTTACGGAGCTATCGCCCAGACTAGTGAGACGAATAAATGGCTCTGGATCTTTATGTATCCGTGAGTCGGCAGCAATTAAGCCTTGAAGCACATCACGA
>CAZOEV010000262.1:0-4700 GCA_964578915.1 uncultured Lentimicrobiaceae bacterium | reverse complement strand
TTGGTGCCGGAACGATCATTGATGATTTCGTTTATGGTGATTTCGCTGGCTATCTAGGTCTTGCAACGGCGGACTATGTTTTAGAAGTTCGCGACGAAACAGGAACTGTTACCGTTGCTGCATATAACGCTCCTTTGGCTACTTTAGGCCTTGAAGGACAAGCTTTAACTGTTCTTGCTTCTGGATTTTTAAACCCAGCAAACAATAGTGATGGTGCATCTTTTGGCTTATTTGTTGCTTTGGCTGCAGGTGGTGCGCTGATTGACTTGCCAGTTGTAACTAGCCTCAATGAGCAAACAGCCATCAAGGAAATGAAATTCTTCCCAAACCCAGCCAGAGATATTGTAAATTTAAACTTCGACCTGGAAACAGGCAGTGAAGTTAGCATTGACATTTTCAATCTTGTTGGTGCACAGGTTTATAGCTCCACACTTGGCAACAAAACTGCTGGTTTGCACTCAAATTCAATTAACGTTGCCAATCTTAAAGAAGGCATGTACTTACTAAGAATCACTTCCAATAACTCCCCGCTAACCAAGAAATTTATGATTTCGAGATAAGTTAGTGCACTAAAAATACGAAAAGGCTGCTCAGATTTTGGGCAGCCTTTTTTTTTGCCTTTCAAGAAAAGGCTAAATTTAGGCTTATCAAATTACCAATTTTGATTGTCAGCTTTTCAGATTAATTCAAAATGATAAAAAAGCTTGCATACGCTCAAATTGTTTATCAAAACAATCGTTTAGGGCGAAATTTGTTAAACAAAACAGCGAAAAAATGACCATAATCAGGTCAAAAAAGCAGATTTATTGCATTGAAACAAGCCGTTAAGGATTTTTAACAATCATTCAATGCATTGACTTTCATATTTTTAAGATAAATGATACGGCTCTATTTAGAATTGTTCTTGACAAGCAAGGAATTCTGTTTAACTTTGCATCAGATTATTTAAACATAATAACCTAAAATTGAAAAGCCATGACCGCCTTAGAATTTAATTTCCAGCTTACAGGACTCCAAAAATATTTAGAAATTTTCGCAAGACAATTAACGGGTAATGATGATGATGCCAAAGACCTTCTTCAGGAAACTTTCCTCAAGGCTTTGGTTTATCGCGAAAAATACGTGAACCAAAATAACTTCAAGGCCTGGGTTTATACGATCATGAAGAATATTTTCATCAATAATTATCGTAGAAACAAGAAAGCCAGAACGATTATTGATCAAACAGACAACCTTTATTACCTAAATACAGGATCAGAAATGAAGGAAACCAATCCCGAATCGATGTTGGCCGCCAAAGAGCTGCAAAAAGGTATTGACAGTCTGGACAAAGATTTCCGCCGTGCTTTTGATTTGTACAATGAAGGATTTAAATACAAAGAAATTGCTGACGATCTGAACCTGACAATTGGTACAGTAAAAAGTCGTATTTTCTATAGCCGGAAAAAACTGATGGAAAATTTAAAAGAATATAATCCGGCGTAAATAGCTTATTTCAAGAAGTGTATAAAAAAGGCTGCTCAAAACTGAGCAGCCTTTTTTATTCCTGTTTTTTAGTCTAGAGCTTTTGAAATTCGGCCTGAATTGTATCAATCGCTTCATCAATTACTGCGATATGTAAAGTAACAAGTGCTGTCGCTAAAAGGGAAGCATCAGCGCTTTCGGGCAAATTACCCACTTGCACATTAATCTGCTTAACCAATTCATCTCTTGCATTTTGAACCAAATTCCAAGCTTCCTTACTCACATAAAGTTGCTGCGCCAGGTTGTGTTCAAACTCTTCGCGAATATTGTGCAACAAGCGCAAATGAAAAGTTCTTAACTCCATGCCCTGTTCCATATTTCTATAAACCAATTGCTGAGGTTGAAGCCGTTCCAGGAATAAAATCAGTCGTTCCATCGCCTGTATTTTCAATGGCGTAGAAAGTTTCTTGCTGAGCATTTTTTCTTCATGTAGCATTTTTAATTGTTCAAGCCTGAGTTGATTATCATTGAAAACGCTTTCATCTGGCACATTTTTGGCATCCATCCTTTTAACTAGTCGCACAATAAGCCAAGTGATAGCCACCACAGGAACTAAAACAAGGATTAGGACTATCACCAATGAAATTTGAAATTGCATAAGAATTGGATTTTCAGTTGAACGGCTAAATTAAGAAATCATTGCATAGCAATGAAAATTACTGGTTTATTGCGTTAAAATTGCCCATATTATTATTTGTTAACTATTGTTAATTACTAAACAGCAAATCACTACCTTTGTGCTTTTCTCAAAAAACAGGGATTTATGTCGGAGAACAATCATAAGTTATCGAAAAGACTGCTATCACTCAGCGAATCGGCCACACTTGAAATGACCCGAAAAAGCCGCGAAATGCGTGAACAAGGCATTGATATTATTACATTAAGCATTGGCGAGCCAGACTTTAACACGCCCGAAAATGTAAAACAGGCAGGTATTAAAGCCATTGAAAACAACTTAACCCATTATCCACCTGTTGCTGGTACAAACGAGTTGAGGAAAGCTATTGCTGATAAGCTTTTACGAGATAACGGCCTGCATTATAAGCCTTCGCAAATCATCGTTTCCAATGGTGCCAAGCAATCTATTATGAATGCTTTTTTTAGCATTTTAGATGCTGGCGACGAAGTACTTATTCCCGCTCCGTTCTGGGTTTCCTATCCGGAGATGGTAAAAATGGTTGGCGCAACACCCATCACTATTCCAAGTACGGTGGAGCAGGATTTCAAAATTACGGCCAGCCAGTTGGAAAAAGCCATCACGCCACGCACCAAAGCATTCATTTTCAGCAGTCCCTGCAACCCAAGCGGTTCGGTTTATGAAAAGGAAGAATTAGCGGCATTTGCGAAAGTTTTTGAGCAACATCCCAATATTTTTGTCTTCTCTGACGAAATTTACGAATACATTCGGTTTGAAGGAAAACACCATAGTATAGCTTCGTTTGAAAAAATCAAAGATCAGGTTATCGTGATCAACGGGCTCAGCAAAGGCTTTGCTATGACGGGCTGGCGCGTAGGCTATTTAGCTGCCCATCAAGATGTTATAACTGCATGTATTACTATTCAGGGGCAATATACTTCGGGCAGTTGCACCATTTCTCAAGCCGCAGCATTGGAAGCCGTTAGCACTATACCATCCGAATCTGAGGAGCTAAAAAATATGCTTTTCCAATTCAACAAAAGGCGCGACTTGCTCTATAATCGCCTAAAATCAATGAAAGGCATTATCCCCAATAAACCCAAAGGCGCTTTCTATATGTTTCCTGATATCAGTTTTTATTTTGGCAAAACAGCCGATGGATTCACCATAAATAACAGCACCGATCTCAGCATGTATTTACTCGAACATGCCCATGTGGCTTTGGTTAGCGGCGATGCTTTTGGCTGCGACAAGTGCATCCGCTTTTCGTATGCCACCACAGAAGCTATGCTGGAAGAATCCTGCAACCGAATTGAAAAAGCACTTAGTCGCTTAAAATAAAGACTTTAAGCTAATTATATTAACATTCTCCGCTATTGTTTGACTGCCGAAAAGGCATAAATCATACCTTTGTGCAAAAATTTGTCTATGCTTACTTCAGAAAGCGTTTCACGACTATTTAATAATTTCAACAAGTTACGTGTGATGGTAGTGGGCGATGTGATGATCGACAGCTATCTTTTTGGCAGCGTAGATCGCATTTCGCCCGAAGCGCCCGTGCCTGTAGTTGCCGTTTCCAAACGCTCTGAAAGACTTGGTGGCGCTGCCAATGTTGCCTTAAACATCAAGGCTATGGGTGCCGAAGCTATATTGTGTTCCGTTGTTGGAGACGATCCCCGTGGAAGCGGTTTTATTGAGCTGCTGAAAGAAAACAATATGCCCGTGAATGGCATATTACACAGTAAAAAAAGAACCACTACCACTAAATTTCGCATCATCGGCAACAATGTGCAAATGCTTCGCGTGGACGAAGAAGACACCCACGACCTGAACGCAGCAGAAACCAAAGAACTGCTTGCAAAATTTACGCATATCCTTGAAAACGAAAAAATTGACGCCATTATATTGCAAGACTATAATAAAGGTGTATTGACAAAAAAAATCATTGAATCCGTTATTAAACTTGCACACGCGAAACAAATTGTAGTGAGTGTTGATCCAAAAAAGAAGAATTTTTTAGCCTACAAAAACGCTACTTTTTTCAAGCCCAACCTCAAAGAGCTTAAAGAAGGCTTGAATATCAGCCTAAAAGACGCTGGAATACAAGCGATTACCGAAGCTATTAGCAATCTACAAAAGCAATTAGAGTCTGACTTTGTAATGACAACCCTTTCGGAACGCGGAGTTTTGATACGCTATAAGGAAGATCAACAATTTAAAGAAATCCATATTCCCGCACACTTGCGTAGCATTGCCGATGTTTCGGGAGCCGGAGATACCGTAATTAGCGTGGCAACAATGTGCTTGGCACTGGAACAGCAGGCGGGCGATATTGCGGCGCTCTCGAACCTGGCCGGTGGAATAGTTTGCGAAGAAGTAGGCGTGGTGCCTATTGACAAAAACAAATTCCACGACGAAGTGTTAAGATTGATGGTAAGATAACAAGCCCATACATGACAACAAAAACAGGAAAAAAAGAGCAGGTGCAAAATATGTTTGACAATATTGCACACCGCTATGACTTTTTAAATCATTTTTT
>CAZOEV010000261.1:0-4713 GCA_964578915.1 uncultured Lentimicrobiaceae bacterium | reverse complement strand
CAAATGATAAAAACAAAAATAGGATAACTCCAATATTTATGCGTCAAAATTTGATCGATTTTCCTGCTTTTTGTTGCTGGAGGCTCGATAGATGCCTGAAAAGTTTCGCGCAAGGCACCTTCAATAAAACCATATTTAGCGTCGGTGATAATGGTTTCGGGTTCATCATCAAAAGTTGAGCAGATACGGTTTTGTATGGATTTAGCTTCCGCTAATATTTCTTGATAATTTACACAAACTTTAATGCGTTCTGCTTCAGCTTCATCTCCTTCAATAAGTTTGATAGCCAGGTATCTAGGCGAAATGATATTAGTAAGCAGCTGATTTCCATCTTTATTGAGCAACCTTTGCAAACTTTTGATGCCTTCTTCAATGTCGAAGCCATAATTGACATGGATATGCCGTATGTCAGGATCATTGTCGTTGTAAACCTGAATAATTCTATCAAAAAGCTCGGTGATTCCTGTTCCTTTGGAGGCTACCGTGGGAATAATTGGCACTCCCAGCATTTTGCTCAATAGCTCAGAATCAAATTTATCTCCTTTTAACAAAAACTCATCATACATATTCAAGGCAACTACCACCTTGATATCCATGTCGATAAGTTGAGTAGTTAGGTAAAGATTACGTTCCAGGTTTGATGCATCAATCACATTTACCACTACATCAGGGAGTTCATCGAAAATATGGTTTCTTACAAATAGCTCTTCGGGCGTATAACTTGTAATGCTATAGGTTCCGGGCAAGTCAACCAAATCGAAATGATAGTCGTTTTGCTTAAAAGTGGCCAACTTAGCGTCAACCGTAACGCCGCCGTAGTTAGCAACCCGCTCTTTAGAGTGCGATGCAATATTAAAAAGTGTGGTTTTTCCGGAGTTAGGATTCCCAACTAATGCAACGCTAATTTTTTTTGATTTTGTTGGTGGCCGCAGCTTGAGGGTTTGCTCTAATGCCTGCACACCATGATAGCCAGATGAATTAACTACTTGTAAATCATTGCCATTAACTACTTCAATAAGTAAAGCCTCGCTACGGCGCAGCGACACTTCATAGCCCATAATATTGTATTCAATTGGATCGCGTAAGGGCGCATTTTTTACTACAATCACAGGTTTACCCACTACAAAACCCATCTCGATGATGCGTTTACGAAATGCACCACGACCTTTCACCTTCGTGATGATCCCTTTTTCTCCTTCTTTTAACTCTGCAAGTGTTTTCATAGGCATAATTACGCAACTGCAAAAAACGCTATTATATCAACGCCCCAACATCCCCAATGTTAGGTATAGTTACGTGTAATTCCTGAAGGATGCTTTCTTTCAGAATATCTTAAAAAGTAATGGTAGAGTATATTATTTTAAATGAGTTCGTCTTTATCATCGAAATCATCTGCTTTTGCATCAGCATTTAATTGATGCAATGCAGGCAATAAATTTGAAAGACGTCGGCCCCAATGAGGTGCGAAATTTGCTTTGCACGAGGCGACAGCATTTTCCCGCGATGCCTGTTGAGGTTTTTTAAACAAAAGGATAAAGTCTTTTAAATCCTGATATACATCAGTAAGATGTTCGGAAAAACTGCCTTTTAGTGTTTCGGTGATATGTGTTCCGGTGTGGTCGATAAACCAAAACTCATCTAAATCGCCACTTAGCTCGCGCAAATTATTAAACAGACCTTCCCATTGTTCTTCCGTAACAAAGCGTTCATTAGCCTCTGGAAATTCAGGCTCGATATCTGGCAGCAAACTTCCTCTAAGATAAAGTAATGGCACCAATCCCTGCAATGAGCTGAAAAAAGCTTCCTTTTTTAAATGCGAAGCGTCTTCCAGAAAATTGCAAAACTCACTAGCTACCGCAGCCATTTCTAAAATATTTCTTGATAAGGTGGGATCTTTTGACATTATAGTTTGTATTGCTTAAGTGTATTCAAAACCCTAAATTTGTGTTTGCAAAATTAAAGAATATCGTGAAAGATTAAGACTATAAACCCGAACTCGTTAAGCATTTAGCCAAAACACAACAGAAAACCATTTCTAAAGCGCCTATCGAGTAAGATATATAAGAAAAACTGGCATCTCTTTTAGTTTTAATCAGCATAATTACCCTAGTAAACAGCTTATTTGAAGTTTACTTGTCCGGGTGCGCCAGGATTAAAGTCAAAGCGTTCAAAATCTATTACATCAGAAAGGTCTACCGACCAGTGCGCATCGCCGGAGGGCGCGTATGGATAGTATAAAAAGCGAAACTGAATGGAAGAGAACACCAAAAAATCGTTGCGCAACCTGATACCGGCTCCAAAAGCTGAAATAAATCTATTTTTGAAAACGGAACGACCTGGCTTTCCAATTAGCCCGGCTTGGGCAATAAAATAGGGTGTAAAATAAAATCCAATCCACCGCCAAGGTGTGTAAAGGATAAATTCTAATTCAGCATTAATTCGCTGAAATCCTTTGAAATCATCTGTGCTCAATCCTGTGATCCCATTGGCATTGTTAAGGTACAGGCTGTCATAAGTTTCTCTGTTAATTCCAAGGGTATATTTAAGGCCAGAAAATAACCTGAAACCATAGCGCCCGGCATCATAAGCCTTGCTAAAAGAATTTATACTGGCTACAAAAGCTCCCTGTTGCATGGATTGATTATTGATAAAAGTGCCGAATTCAAGGCTTGGTAAAATATAACCAAGATTTTTGGTTTTTGCTGCGTAAATTGCCCGAAATCCAAGATAAGGCATATTGTAAAACTCGCTAAACAAATAACCGCTGGTTAATGATACCCCCAAGCCTATAGGTAAACTTTGTGTGAGACCTTGTGCAAGTAATTTTTCTGTTGAAATGAAATCCTGCGAAAGCAGACTTAAAGAAGTGTAAAAACTGCTTTGGTTGCTCAAAAAAAGATTAGAGTCAACACTTATGAAAGGCCTATCGATGTGGTAACGGTTGTTGATTGCTATTGCCGGAAATATATAGGCAGGGCGCTTCGATAAGCGTTTCTCTTTTTTGAGCTCAATTTGGTAACCAGCCCAAAGGTTGCCGTCAAAATAAGTAGCAGTTTCTACAAAATCGCTCCTTGGCGTAATCCAGGCAGGCAGCGCAATATCATCATAGCTCAGTTCAATATTACCTGCTAATTTGTATGCTCTGGCTAAATAATTGCGACCTAGTTGCACGCTTAGGTGCGTTTCGGAAGAGGAACGACTGTAGGCTAACTGATTTTGAAGGAACTGTTTGTTGAGGTTGGTGAGTTTGAAATATATATCAGAGAGAAAAAATTCGGGACTTTTATCTTTCTCATGCATAACACTTAGGCCCAGCTCATTGCCATAACCTAAAAAATTGGTATTGCGCAACTTGAGACTTTGCTTTTTTGAGGAGTGGAAAACCGGAAATATACCGTAAGGAATTTTATCCTGAACTATCAGCAGCAGCTCAATGCTGTCGTTGCTAACGCGTGTGGGGTAGAAGTGGGCGTTTTCAATAAAATTCAGTTCGCGTATATACCGCTCATTATCAGAAATTTTCCAGGGGTTAAGCGTATCTCCTTTTTTGACATATAGATTTTTTTGGATAACTTCAGATTTGGTATAAACGTGTAAAAACTGAACAATTTTAGCCAATTTATTGGCATATAAGGCCGAATCGGCAAAGCTAAACTCACCTATTGGTGGTTGCTTGATGATAATATCGCTTATAATTAAACCCTGATATTCTTCCCATTTTTTGCCATCGTCAACAAGATCGCCTTGTGTTGAACTATTAGCAGGCGTTTGCCGAATGGCCATATCAAGAAGTTCTTCAAGTAAGCGACTGTTTTTGTTGTTAAGCTTATCGTAAAAAAGAGAATCACTATTAATGGGAAGAAATTTCTGTCCGGGCTTAAGATAAATTGTAGTATCGCTTTTAGCTTTGTACAGACTGTCGTTGATATAAAATGCTGATTTCTTTTTTAAAAATATCGTGTCCTGCGCTTTTAGTGAAGTACTTAAAAAGCCGCACAACAATAAAATCAAAATCAGATAATGCAATTTTTCGTCTGTAAAAAAGCGACGCATAAATTATTCGAATTTGGTTGTTGGGCATTCGCCTTTTTTAACAATCACCTAAGTTGCAATTTTTAGTGATAAAATAGCTTTTAAATTAGTCAATTTGACGTGCAAATATACCGAATTAGCAGTGATCACAGCTGTCAAATTAATTTGTTGCGAAAAAAATACCCTATCTAAAAGTGAAATCGGCAATGTGACAAGGTGTTGTAAAATCTTAATTAATATGAAAGCCTTGTCCACTCAACTCTGTCGCTCTAAATTGGTTGTATTTGTCCACTATCAAAGGATAATCCCAGCATCCTAAGCTGTGATGAAGGCTTCCACCAAATCCAACCTTAAATTTATATAAACCATACATCGGATGCGAAGGCTCGGGGCGTGGAGCCACACCAAACATATCATATTCTGTACATCCTTTGGCTTTGCTAAACTTCATAGCTTCCCATTGCAAGGCGTATGGTGCCATACTATTTCGATTTTCTGATGAAGAAGCGCCGTAAAGGTATGAGGCTCTTTTTGAGCTGATGATTAAAAACATTGCTGCCAAAGGCACATCATTTTGTTCGGCTACCAAAAGAAATACTTCTGCAGGCGAAAGCGTATCAGAAGCCCTAGTTGATAAAACGGTTTCAAAATAGGCCATGTTATCTACAAAAATGCCATTAC
>CAZOEV010000260.1:0-4728 GCA_964578915.1 uncultured Lentimicrobiaceae bacterium | reverse complement strand
CGCGCCCAAGAGAGAAGACATGGGCGGAGAAAAACAGGTGGAAAAACGCGTGGTCGCCCAGTTGCTTTCGTTGATGGATGGACTGGAATCGCGTGGTAAAGTCATTGTAATTGGGGCTACTAATATCCCCAACGCCATCGATCCTGCCTTGCGCAGACCAGGCCGCTTCGACCGTGAGATTTCCATTTCCATTCCGGATAAAACCGGACGACTTGAAATTCTCCACATCCACACCAGAGGCATCCCATTAGCAATGGATGTGGACATGGAAAAACTGGCCGAAATTACGCACGGGTTTGTGGGTGCCGACTTGGAAGCACTAGCCAGGGAAGCCGCAATGACTGCTCTCAGAAAAATTTTGCCTCAAATAGATTTTGAACTTTCCGAAATACCATACGACCTCTTAATGTCGCTGGAAGTAACAATGGACAACTTCATGGATGCGATGAAAGAAGTGGAACCCTCCGCCATCAGAGAGGTTTTTGTTGAGGTACCGGATGTTAAATGGGACGAAGTTGGTGGACTGGAAGATATTAAAAATGCACTGAAAGAAACGGTTGAATGGCCCCTGAAATATGCTGATTTGTTTAAAAAAGCAGGAACAAATCCACCCAAGGGAATCATTCTTCACGGTAAGCCTGGCACAGGCAAAACCTATCTTGCCAAAGCCCTGGCCAGCGAAAGTGGGGTGAATTTTATCTCGGTAAAAGGACCTCAGATTCTAAGTCGTTACATTGGGGAATCGGAAAAAGGTGTACGTGAACTATTTAGATTAGCAAAACAAGCCTCACCCTGTATCTTGTTTTTGGATGAAATTGACAGTATAACACCACGACGAAGTAATGACAGTTCCGGTTCCGGAGTCCTCGAACGGGTTATTGGCCAGTTTCTATCCGAGATGGATGGCATTGAAGACCTGAGAGGGGTCATCGTTTTGGCAGCTACAAACAGGATTGATTTAATCGACCCGGCTCTGCTCAGAAGCGGTCGTTTCGATCTGATTTTTGAACTGCCTCTACCCGATGTAAACACCCGGGAAATGATCTTCAAGATTCATACACGCAATAAACCCGTTCACAAGAAAGTAAACCTGAAGCAACTGGCACAAAAAACAGAAAGCCTTACCGGCTCTGACATTGAGTTTATTTGTCGTAAAACTGCTATGCTTGCTATCCGAGAGTTAATTGACAAAAAAGATGGTGAATCCATTGAAGCATCAGATGAAATCGTCCTTCTTCCAAAACATTTTGAAGAAGCGATTAACCTGGTACTTACACAAAATTCTACAAAAAAATAAATCTCTATCTCATGAAATTAAATAGAATTTACATTTACGGCATTGTCCCCAACTTTTACAGTACTGAGATATTTCGTTCTTTAGAAGATTCAGGATTATATGCTATTGGTTTTCAGAATATAACAGCCATTGTTTCCGACCGAAACACAGCACCTCTCACTTCACTGAATAGAGAATCACTTGGACATTTGTTGGTTCACCATCAGAAAACCCTGGAAGAAATTATGGATAGTGGATTTACAATGTTGATTCCAATGAAGCTAGGTACAATTGTAAATTTTAAAATGGAAGTAGTGAAGATACTGGAGTATGGTTACGACCTGATTATTGAAACCCTTAAAAAAGTGGAGCTGTTGATTGAAATGGACATGGTTGTCACCTGGGCCGATTTTGGTGCAACGCTTAATGAAGTTTCGCTCATTCCTGAGGTCATAGAGTTGAAAAATGAAATTCAGAATAATTTAACAGGTTCCTCGCAAATCGATCAGGTAAAATTCGGGATGTTGGTACAAGCCAAACTAAAAGAAAAAAACACGTTGGTCGAGTTGAGCATTTTAGATAAATTGTCCTCATGTGGTGTGGACATCAGGACGCATGAAGTAATGAATGACGAAATGATTACCAATTCAGCATTTCTATTAAAAAGATCAAAACTGGATACTTTTAACGATTTGATTGATCAAATGGACGAAGAATTCGAGGGTAAATTAAACTTTAAAATTGTTGGGCCACTTCCATGTTATAGCTTTTACACCCTTGAAATAAGTGAGTTAAACCAGGAAAATGTGCTAAATGCAAAAAAGGATCTCGGGCTAACCGATAATTCATCTGTATCGGAAATTAAAAAAGCTTACCTGGAAAAGGCAAAATTGTTTCACCCTGACACTCAACTTGAAAATGGGGATAAAGAAAGTTTTGACAAAATAAATAAGGCCTATCGTACTTTATTGAATTATTCTGCGGCAGTGAGGCAAACTTCAAAAGAAGATAGTATCGGCATCACCCATGATAAAGTAAAAGAAAACTTAATTTTAGTAAAAATAAAAGATTAATATGCAAAGAGACGGCAAATATATATACTGCATAATCGCAACAAAGTACGATGCAAATTTTGGAACAATTGGTGTGGGGGAGCGTGGCGACCTGGTTTCGACCATTGGTATTGATGGATTATGTATGGTGGTAAGCGATCACCCGCTTAGCAAATTCGTAGTTAATCCTGAGAATATCTTAGCGCACCAAAAAGTGATAGAAGCAGTGATGAAAGAGTTTGATAGCGTTCTTCCAATCAGATTTGGGACTATCGCGGCCACCCCGGATGAAATAAGAGACCTGCTTAACAGACGCTACGGTGAATTTATGGAATTACTCAACCAGTTTGAAAATAAGGTGGAACTCAATGTAAGAGGGACATGGAAAAACATGGGAACTATTTATCAGGAAATCGACAAAGAACACTCCGAGCTGCAAAAAATCAGAAAAGAAATCGAGTTGTTAGCTGATCAGGAACAACGAAGTCATAAAATTAAAGAGGCTGGTGAGATTGTGGAACTTGCCCTTGCTGAAAAAAAAGAGTACGAATCTGAACGAATTATAGGTGCTCTTAAGCGATCGGTTTTCGAATATAAACATAATAAACTAAGCAAAGATTCGATGTTTATGAATACTGCCTTTTTGATAAATGGAGGCAGAGAAACGGAATTCGACAATATCATGACCGATCTGGGTAACGAATATCAGGATCGATGCGACTTTGTTTACACGGCGCCACTACCAATTTTTAATTTTATCGATCTAAAAATATTTCCTGAAAAATGGGAAATTTAAACCTTATTAAAATATAACCATGAGTATCGATCAGGAAACACCGAAAGAAGGAAAGTACATATATGGCATTATTATGCATCAGGGATCTATTAACTTTGGCCATATAGGCATCGGAAAACGATTTGATGAGGTGTATGGCATTAATTACAAAGACATTACCGCTGTTGTAAGTAATTCTCCCATAATTCAATATGAGGCCCGGAGGGTTAATATGATTGCCCATCAAAAAGTACTCGAAGAAGTGATGAAACAATTCAGCGTACTGCCTGTTCGTTTCTCTACCATCTCCGAACACAACGATGATAACGGCATATTGAGAATTTTGGAAAAAGACTTTGACAAATTCTACAATCTTTTAATTAAGATGGAGGGGAAAAAGGAGCTGGGGCTGAAAATTATGGCACATGAATCTGTAATTTATGAAAGCATCCTGGAAAAATACGACGAAATCAGGACGCTCAGAGATAAATTGATTCATCTGCCTGTCGACAAAACCCATTATCAGCGAATGAAAATTGGCGAAATGGTAGCCGAAACTCTTAAAATTGAAATATCGGGCTATAAAGAACAAGTATTGAATGTGCTGCGTCCGATAGCCGAGGAGGTGAAGTTGAATGACAACTATGGAGAAATGATGATATTAAATGCAGCTTTTCTGATAAAAAACACGTCAGAACCTGTGTTTGACAAAGCTGTAGATGATTTGGATAAGAAATATGGTGACCTGATGACCTTTAAATATGTAGGCACTTTGCCGCCCTATAATTTTGTGAACCTAACCATTAATACGAAAGGGATATAGTATGTTTTTAATTGACGACTTATTGTTAGCTCCTTTAAAAGGGGTGATATTTATTGGTGAAAAAATAAATGAGGTAATCGAAAAGGAAATGTCGGATGAAGGTGCCATTAAAGAGCAATTAATGGCCTTACAACTGAAATTTGAAATGGATGAGATTAACGAAGAAGAATACGACAAAAGGGAGGATGAATTACTGCAAATTCTGGAAACTATACGTTTGGAGAAGCAAGGTAAATAGTTTTAACTAAAAAGGAGGAAAGATGAATGCTTTTAATTGTCCACAATGTGGAAAAGTAACTGGAGGAAATGAAAATTTTTGCATCGAATGTGGTTACTCACTTAATATTACCTGTCCAGAGTGTGGCGAAAGCTGGCGGTTTATGTTTAATTATAACTTTTGTCCGGGTTGTGGTCATAATATGAAACCACCGGTAGTAAAAAAAACAGATTAACCTGTTCGCAGGGTAAAAAAATCATAAAGAAACAGACTTAATTAAATAGAAGGGGAAGAAAATAATGAGCAATATTATTGATGTAAAAAAAGAAGTAGTTAAGTTCCTAAAAGAGAACATTAACTGTTACGATGTAACCGTTATAAAGATAGAAAAAGGAAAAGAAAACTGGAAATCCATAGCTGAAGTTTATGAGGATGATTCATTTCTGAAATCGATGAACCTGCCTCCCAAAAAAATACGATTATTCTATCTGGTAAAAATGGACGAGAACCTCGAAATTACTTCCTTCGAACGACTTAACTCATTTGAAGGCCTGGACTTGTCGGATTAAATAACAATTAAAATAC
>CAZOEV010000259.1:0-4740 GCA_964578915.1 uncultured Lentimicrobiaceae bacterium | reverse complement strand
AAGCGGATAGCAACCCAAAGTGCGGAAGCGAACCTTGCGCATCTGTGCTTTTTCGGCAAGTTCTTTAGGCATACGGTCATCGTCCACCATAATCAGGTTGCCATCAATATCTACGATAGGACGTTCTTTGGCAAAATAAAGTGGCACAATAGGGATATTTTCGAGCCGGATATACTGCCAGATGTCGAGTTCGGTCCAGTTGCTCAGTGGAAACACGCGAATAGATTCTCCTTTATGTACCCGCGCATTGTAAATGCTCCATAGTTCAGGCCGCTGATTTTTTGGATCCCATTGGTGAAAGCGGTCTCTAAAGCTGTAAATGCGTTCTTTTGCACGACTTTTTTCTTCATCGCGGCGTGCACCACCAAAGGCAGCATCAAAGCCATGCTTGTCGAGTGCTTGCAAAAGTGCTTGTGTTTTCATGGTATCGGTATGCACTTTGCTGCCGTGCGTAAATGGGCCGATGCCAGCATGAAAACCTTCCATATTAGATTCCACAATCAGGTTCCAGCCCTTTTCTTTAGCATAATGATCGCGAAATGCTGTCATTTCCTTAAATTTCCATTTGCTGTCGATATGCATCAAGGGAAAAGGTACTTTGGCCGGATAAAATGCTTTTTCGGCTAACCTTACCATTACCGAGCTGTCTTTTCCAATGCTGTAGAGCATCACGGGGTTTTCAAATTCGGCTGCTACCTCTCGGATAATGTGGATGGCTTCGGTCTCGAGCTCGCGCAGGTTATTGATGGTGAAATTATTCATGATATGCTATTGGTGATAACAATAAAAACGCTGCAAAGATCGTAAAAAACGACCTAATTTGCAGCATTTTATAGTTGTTAAATAAGTGAAACGTCGAAAATCAGCGCTTGGGTGGATAAGCTACGAAAGGTGGATTTTCCATGTTTTCGTTGTTATAAGTCAATGTTTTATTTTCATCAAAAAGAACCACAACTTTACCGCCGGCGGCTGATACAATGGCATGGCCGGCAGCAATATCCCACTCAGAAGTGATGCCAAATCGTGGATAAACATCGGCTAGTCCTTCGGCTATCATACACAGCTTGAGCGAACTACCACGCGAAACAATACGAATTGTATCGTAATCGGCTTTGGTGTCGTTGATAAATTTTGTTGTTTCCGGATTCAGATGCGATCGGCTGGCCACAATCGTAAAATCGTTGTCATGGCGCTCAAGCGGCAGTTTTTTGGCTTCGCGTTTCAGGTTTTCTATATTACCATTGGCTTTTACAAAGCCTTCGGCATGGTCGAGTTTGTAAGCGCCTTTTTCGTCGTTAAAATAAAGCAGATCGGTTACTGGCGCATAAATGATTCCGCAAACGGCTTGTTTATCTTTTATCAGGGCGATATTTACACTAAACTCGCCATTGCGATTCACAAATTCTTTGGTGCCGTCGAGCGGATCCACCAACCAGTATTCGTTCCAGTTTTCGCGCAAGGCGTATGCCGTTTGGCGGCCTTCTTCGCTTATGATAGGTAATCCGGTTTTGGCCAAAGCTTTGGTGATTAATTCATCGGCTTGGGTATCAGCTTTGGTGAGCGGTGTGCTGTCCGTTTTAAAATCGACACTAAACTCGGTAGCGTATATCTGCATTATTGCTTTGCCGGCTTCAACAGCAGCAGCAATAGCAGTTTCAAGGTGATTTTTCATATTTATAAAAGTTGTTTATTGATGTGAATTTCTAATGTCGTGTACAATTTGAATGGAAGCGCGTGCTTCTTCAATTCCAAAGCCTTCACCATTTAAAATGTGCGCGTAGCTTTGGGTGTGCAAATCGGTGAATCCGCCGCTAAACTCTATCTCCTCGCCGTCAACGGTAATGCTTCGGTAGGTTGGTTTTCCGGCAGCTTTTGCCCCGGCGGGAAGGTGGTCGCTGTTGATGCTCATAAACCAATTTACACGGGCATTTTTTAGTAAAAGTTTGCCTGCAGCATGATCTGCTTCATATTTTTCGACCGAATTTTCGGTACAATCGCCAAAAATCCAGGTCAGCATATCGAAAAAATGTATGCCAATATTGGTGGCTATCCCACCGCTTTTCTCGTTTTTGCCTTTCCAAGAATGGCGATACCAGGAGCCTCGCGAAGTGATGTATTGCAGGTTGATGTCGTAAATTTTTTGTTGACTTTTAGCCTGCTCAACCTTTTCTTTCAATTCTATAATGGCGGGATGATGCCGCAATTGTAGAATGGTATAAATATGCTTCCCAGTTTCTTTTTCAATTTCCTGAAGGGCATCAATATTCCAGGGATTAAGAACAAGCGGTTTTTCGCAGATGGCGTGTGCATCATTGCGCAAAGCCATCCGGATATGCGCATCGTGCAGATAGTTTGGCGAACAAATACTTACATAATCCACTTTTTGTTCGCCTTTTCGGCGTAACTTATCCAAATGGCGATCAAATCTTTCAGGCTCGGTAAAAAATTGCGCCTCAGGAAAAAAGCTGTCGATAATACCTACGCTGTCAAAAGGATCAAGCGCGGCAATAAGGGTATTACCCGTTTCTTTTATGGCGCGCATGTGACGCGGTGCAATATATCCGGCAGCACCGATCAATGCAAAATTGATTTTATGTTTGGTAGTATCTGTCATCTAATATGTTCAAAAATAAACACTTAAAGCTTTTGGATTGCAAATAAACAAGCCGGCAATTAAATTTTTCAATAATAAAGCCGATAGCTGTTTTGTTGTTTACCAATAAAGTGTCAACAAATATAACCCTAAAAATTAGCTTGTAGTATTTCAAGCCTAAAATTGCGCTGCTGGATTTTTTATAACCTGCCGTCAATTTTATCCAATGGCAAAATTGCTTTAATATCAAAAACTACTGCTTTTTCTGATTTCAGCTTGTCCAGTTCAAGGGTTTTAAACATGTCATGTGCCACGGCAACCGTGATGGCATGGTATTTTTTGTTGGTAAGTTCGTCCTCGCTAGTCAAAATGTCGATGCCGTATTCTTCTTTTACCTCTTCTTTGTCAGCCCAAGGATCATATACATCTATTTTACAACCAAATGATTGTAGCTCATTGATTACATCAATCACGCGGCTGTTTCTGATGTCGGGACAGTTTTCTTTAAAAGTGATTCCAAGAATCAGCACCGGACTTTTTTCGATAACATGACCTTTTTTGATCATCAACTTAATCACCTGATTAGCAACTACGATACCCATATTGTCGTTGAGGCGGCGTCCTGCAAGGATAATTTCGGGGTTGTAACCAAGCTCCTGCGCTTTGTGCGTGAGGTAATAAGGATCAACGCCAATGCAATGTCCACCAACCAATCCGGGCTTAAACGGCAGAAAATTCCATTTGGTTCCAGCAGCTTCCAGCACTTCGTTGGTGTCGATGCCCATGCGCTGAAAAATTACAGCAAGTTCATTCACGAAAGCAATATTGATATCGCGCTGTGAGTTTTCAATTACTTTGGCTGCTTCGGCTACCCGGATGCTGCTGGCTTTGTAGGTGCCGGCAACGATAATACTTTTATAAAGCTGATCTACTTCTTCAGCAATTTCGGGTGTGCTGCCTGAAGTCACTTTCAAGATTTTTGTAACGGTATGCACTTTATCGCCCGGGTTGATACGTTCGGGAGAGTAGCCGCAATAAAAGTCGGTATTATATTTTAAACCACTTTGTTTTTCCATCACTGGTACGCAATCATCTTCGGTAGCGCCAGGATATACGGTTGATTCGTAAATCACGATATCACCTTTTTTCAGCACCTTGCCCACGGTTTCACTGGCTTTGATTAGTGGCGTAAGGTCGGGTCTTTTGTTTTTATCGATGGGCGTAGGAACTGTCACGATATAAATCTGGCAATCCTGAATGTCCATTAGCGCTTCAGTATATTGCAAATGAACGGCTTGTTTTAGCTCTTCAGGTGTTGTTTCCTGCGTGCGGTCATACTTATCGCGCAATTCGGTGATGCGTTTTTTGTTGATATCAAAACCTACAGTAGGTCGTGTTTTACCAAATTCAACAGCAAGCGGAAGACCAACATAGCCCAAACCGATAACAGCAATTTTTTTCTGATTCATGAATTATTTCTTTTGTGTGGATTAAAATGAAACGCTTGGTTGTTTACTAACTAGTTAAAAAACAATTATATAACTATAATATATTAAAGTGAATTTATGCACCAAAGTTGGTTATATTCTGTAGTGAGCAGCAAAATTACTCATTCAATTGGTATTTCCAAAAATTTGAGTTTTAATTTTGTACTACTTTTGCAACAATTTTTTAATCATTGATCTTTAAGTTCAAAAGAAAGGAAACGGATGTTGAAAAACCTTGTCATCGTTGAGTCACCGGCAAAAGCCAAAACTATAGAAGGATTTTTAGGAAAGGATTTTGTCGTGAAATCCAGTTACGGACATGTGCGCGATTTGAATAAAACGCAACTAAGTGTTGATATTGAAAACGGATTTGTTCCGCAATATGAGGTGTCTCCCGACAAGAAAAAGCTTATTGCTGAATTAAAAAAATTAGCCAAAGACACCGAAATGGTGTGGTTAGCTTCTGATGAAGACCGTGAGGGAGAAGCTATTTCGTGGCATTTATTTGAGGCATTAGGGTTGAAAGAAGAGAAAACCAAACGCATTGTTTTTCATGAAATCACCAAAACCGCCATTCAAAAAGCTATTGAAAAGCCACGTCAAATTGACCATAACTTGGTTTCGGCCCAGCAGGCCCGACGTGTTTTGGATAGGTTGGTA
>CAZOEV010000258.1:0-4748 GCA_964578915.1 uncultured Lentimicrobiaceae bacterium | reverse complement strand
TTAATCAAAATTTATCCCACAATATAAGTATTTAGCTGGACACCTCAAAAAATTTATTATTGTCGGCTTGCACATCGTCGGCAATTATTTCTTGAATTTCTAAGGCACGCTGCTCATACGCGCTATTGGTGAATTGTTCTTCCAAAATAGTTTTCATGTGAGCTACATACATTTTGCGATAAGTAGTATTGCTGAGTATTTTATTAATTACTGGATAGTCTGATTCATTTAAATTGACCATTGGATTGAGTTGTTGCAGTTGCGTTGTGTTTAAAGGTCCGCTGGATTGCAACATTGTAAACACGCCAAAACTTTCGTTCAAATCCCATGGTATTGGGTTGAAGCGGCCTGCATCATCTTTGTAAAGATAGTAGTTTTGCGGGTTGTTTATCGGGCCATCCAAATTTACGATTACATTTTCAAAGGCTAAAAACCAAAGATGTCTGTCGATATTGAGCACCTGATCTACACTTGAGTTATAATTGTTCAGCGTGTCAAGAAACCAAACCAACTCCTGCCATCCGAAATCAGATTCAAGGGCATATTTATTGTAATATAGACTGGAGTCAGGACCAAAATATTCCCAAACACCGCCCATCTGACCTGGCATAGTATTTCCGGTTATTTCACCTTTGATGCGGGCATTTTCATCGCTGTTAAAATGGGTGCGCATAAAAAATTTGTCCACATCCTGGTCGCTGGTGTAAAGACCCAGATGGGTTCCGTTGACATACACATTCGCAAAGTTTGATTCACCAGCAGGCATATAGTTACGGGCGATTTCGTAGCTGAGTACTTCGCGCACAAAGCTGGGATCTTTATATCCATTGGCCAATTTGATTGTGCCATAACCTTCTAATTTCTGATCGTCAATCGTATAGTCCAGCTTGATGTTTAATGGGTTTTTCACCTGATTGGCATTATAAGAGCTGTTGCCTTTGTAGCGAATGCCCACATCATCAAATTGTTGGCCATTGATATTTACAGATCCTACAAGACGCTCTTCATCGCCGGCAGCAGCCATTTGATCTAAAAGAAAATCCCAATTGGATTCTTCAAAGGTTATTTCGATGGTGTTGATCGTGTTAATATCATAAAAGTCTTGACTAAATAGCCCTGAACTAAATAATAAAACAAATACGAGGGATAAGTGGAAGTTTTTCATCAGAGTTTAATATAATTAATGATTTAAAAGAGTAAAACTACACTGCTCGAAATAGGCATAAAAATTTTTTCGATGAAAGACGCGATATGATCTATCGGAAGGATGATTTTGTCAACGAGTAGAAAAGCTGATTAACAATAGTTTTGAAGAAATTGGCATAAAATGCGCCAGAAAAAAAACTATTGTTCTGGTTCAGACTGTTAAGTTGGCCATACTGCTCACAAAAAAAGTTTTGTGACATTTAAAAAATCGAAAGTGAATTTTACTGATTGAAACTATGGCTGTTTGCGCATTGGTCTATCGGTGTTTTTTCTTTCATCAACTCTTTCGAGTAGTTTTCTCTTAAAAAGTTCTTCCGCTTTAAAAAAGCGCACCACCTTAATGGGTGGAAGGATTTTGCGCAATGCTCCCACAAATTCGGTTCGGGCTTCCAAAGCTGATCTGGCCTGATTCAGCCTGCTGTCGATCAAGGTGTTGATTTCTTTGTCTGACATGTCATCAATCCTTTTATCAATACCCTTCAAAGCTTTAGCCCGAGCTTCTTTTTGCGCTTCAATATGTTTTTGGTACACTTCATATTCAGGCCAGAATAGCTTTGCCTCATCGGGAGTAAGTTGGAGTTGGTGGGTAAAAAAAGCAATTTTTGCTGCTTCAATTTTTTCGCGGACAGCAGCTCTGTTTTGAGCGGATAACTGCCCGGTAAAAAGTATGCCAGCAACGATTAAAATAGATGTATATAGCTTTTTCATAACATTGGTGTTAAAAATCAAATTCTTCTGATTCAAGTAAATAAAGAATAATTTCTTCTGTTGACAATTCAAACTGAAGTATGGAATCGACCTGCTGAAGTGGTAGCGATCTTTTGGTGACACTTTCCGGATCAAATAGTAGTGTTCTTGAAGTATCTGAGATGATTTCCCCATTGAAGGCCATCTTTTCACTACTAATAGTTTGAGCTTTACGATTTTGTATTATAACTACAGAACCGACTGTTAGAACCAATAGAATTAATGCTGCAACAAGTATCCTATTGTGTTTTGGAAATGCTTTCCTCTCCGGACTTATTCCTTGCGTAACTTTATGAATAGTTTCCTTTTTGAGCGCATTGAAATAGCCATCAGGGATATCGGTAAAAGCAGCTGCTTTCTTGCCTTTTAACGATTCAATATGCTTGTTAAAATTCTCTTTCATGTTGTGAAATAAAGTTTTTTATTTTCTTAACGGCTTGGTGATAGGTGGCCTTGAGTGTTCCTTCTGCTAAATTGGTTATTGCAGCTATTTCACTATATTTCATAGCGTTGAAATACTTCATGCCAAAAATCATTCGTTGCTGCGTTGATAGTGTTTCGAGTGCATTTTCGAGTACTTTGCTTATTTCCTGGCTAGTGTCATTTGTCGCTTTAGTTTCAGGCAATGTCCCAAGTGAAAACCACCTTCGTAATTTTATTTTTCGGTGATGCTGCAATGCTTCGTTAGTCGCTATACGAAATAGCCAGGTCGACATGGAAGCCTCAGCCTTATAGCTGTCTAGTTTGGTCCAGGCTTTCAGAAAAGTATTTTGAAGCACATCATCGGCATCGTCATGACTGATTACAATACTTCTGATATGTGCGTATAGCGGCCTGCTGTAGCTGTCAATTGCTTGCTCAAAGAACTGTTGTTTTTGCTGCAAATCCACGGAAGAACCTTATCTCAAACGGATAGTAAATGTCCTGTCGCCAATAGTTACCGTAGCAAAACGATCGCATTCGCCATCGCCATAATCGAGTATTCGTTTTGGTCGTTCTGTTGGCGTGGTTTCTACAATTCCACTGACAAAAAACGGACAACTCAATTCTCGTCTAAGTGGCTGGGTGATGACAACAGACTTTCCAAATTCTGCTGAGTTGGTAAATTCACCTGTCCCATCAATCAGGAAAACATCATCACGCCATTGTGGGGTAGCTAGGCCATTGATCCAGGTACGGGTTTTTTCAGCTGCCCAGCTTACTATTGTTGAATCTTCCACAAAAGTTATTTTCCCCTGGACGTTTATTTCGTACCACATTTGGTTTTCAGAGTTAAATCCCTTGTTTTCAATTTGCTTCGTGCCTTCTACGTGGTTGTCATTCACATAATAATCATTGAATGCATAGGTAAAGATGGTTCCTGGCTGGCGAAAACGACCGTTAAAGGTGCTGATGATTTGACCTCTACGATACTTTCCATCACGGCAAAGGCAATTTTCATCGCCAAAATCTAAGGTGATTACTCTTGGCATTATCGTAGTATCAAGTGTGATTGTTACACAATCGCCGAAACGAAGAAAATCGGAATTTGTTGATTTTAATCCATCTGAACCAATGTAAAATGCTTCTTCTGCCATCTCTTGAAGTTCATCAAATGTACTCTCAACAAATGATTCCTGAAGAATTTCAGTTTCGTCAACAGGCGATTGATCGACCGATTCGCTTTTGTTACACGCGTTGAAAATGAAAAATGAAGCTGCTGTCAACACAATAATCTGCAAATGTTTTTTTTGTCTCATTGGATAAGTTTTTTATTTGTCATTTAGATGCACAAGTTATGAAAAGGTTTAGTTGGTTTAGAAAAAAAATATCCTTTCCGTTTTTATAAATATCCAGCTTGTGTTGTGAATTGCTGAATAACTATTCAATGAATTAAAAAAGTAAAGTTTGCAAGCTAGAGAAGAATGCTCATCTGGAATTTTTCAATTCTAAAATGATACAATTGTCCTAGCAATAGCATTGCATAGCCAAATGATGCCATACTAAGCCACACAGAAAGCTGTCGAGTTCAAAAAATTGCCGCATATCGAAAGCTTGTTGTGAAATGCCAATAAAAGCGAAACAATAAAAGAAGTTCATATCAGGATTTAGTTCAGCCAGGGCTTCATTCTGGGGGCAACACAAGGCAAGAAGTCCTATTTAATAAAGCTTGGGCTTACCTAAAATCTGTACGATACAGACAGTAGAGCAGAAGTATTTGATAATCCATAGTTGAATCCCGAAATCTCACTTTTCATATCCTCATCACTAGAGCTATAATAATTTTTATCAACGGATGTTCCGGTGGTATAACTAAAGCCTGGTAGTAATTCCACACCTAACACAAAATGATCACTAAGCTCATAATTCAATCCAAAGACTAAATTGATTCCAGGCTGATAGGTTGTCCTTTCACTCTTCCTGTCAGTACCATTTACTGTTTTATAATCATATTCATACTTTGATTGATCATAACTAAAAGATACATCAGCACCATACCTCAAGGCCAATTTATCAGCTAATTTTTTTCGGTACTCCTTACCTATTTTGATGCCAAATCCCATATAGCTTCGTTTATCTACCAGACTATCAGCATTATTTTCTATATTATTTCCGGAAATAATTAGCGTATTAAATCTCCACAAGGATTTTTCAGTTCCGGTTTTATAGGTTAATCCGAAATTGTCAAGATTGCTAAAAACCAGACCGATTTCTTTTTGTTTTACCGGCTCTTGCGCCATTAAAGTGAAAGACATGGAAAGACCTAATAGCATCAACAATGATTTTTTCATTTTAATAAGATTTGGGTGAATTAA
>CAZOEV010000257.1:0-4749 GCA_964578915.1 uncultured Lentimicrobiaceae bacterium | reverse complement strand
ATAATGTACGCCTCGGCGACCCGGAAACAGAGTGCGTTTTGCCACGTATTGAGTCAGATTTCGTTGAACTTTTATTGGCCACTTATCAGGGAAATCTCCAGGATGTAGTGCTTGATATTGATGACCGACCAGCAATTACAGTGATGATGGTTGCGGGAGGCTATCCTGGAAATTATGCCAAAGGAAAACCCATCACAGGCCTGGCTGGCACTAAAGAATGTGTTGTGTTTCATGCTGGAACAAGCATCGACGTGGAAACCCAGCAGGTAAAATCTATTGGCGGCCGTGTACTTGCCATCACAGCAATGGATTATACCCTGGAAGCGGCACGCAAAACGGTCTACGAAAATGTTGCGAAAGTGGAATTTGAGGGTGCAGCCTACCGCACTGATATTGGGGTAGATATTTTGGCCTATAAAGCCTAATTGTCTTTGTAAGAAAAAACTAAATACTGCGTTATTCTCGTTTTTGAAACAGTCATTTACTTGAGTAAATTCCTTGGTTTCAAAACTTCAAAAGCCTTGTCTTTAGCCTTTTCTTATCAAAGACTTAAAAATGACGAGTTTTTTTAGAAACTAATTATGATTATCCGTTTTTTTAGATCGAGTTTTGCAGCCCAGTATGCACTGATAATTTTATTGGCTATTTTGCTTTGGTTTCCGGCTTTCTTAAAGGTGCCTGCGACCCTTGAATTCGATGTGGATCGGCAGCCGCTTTATGGTTTTGTGCTTAACGCGCTTTTTAACCTTCCGATGTTTCAGCTGGCACTGGCTTTATTGCTTCTGCTGTTTCAGGCTTTTTTCTTCAATGCCTTCTTGGCTGAGAATCGAATGATTACGCGGATAGGCTCAACAGGAGCTTTTGTTTATGTGTTGCTTTTTAGCAGTTCGCCGGAGCTTATCCGGCTTTATCCTTTCTTAATGGCATCACTTTTTATTTTGGCAGCGTTGCACACGCTTTTTCTGATTTATGAAAGGGAAAGTCCTTATTATTATGTGTTTAATGCCGGATTTTTCGTTGCTATCGCTGCTTTATTTTACGCGCCGGCTGTCATTTTATTTCTCTGGGTAATTATTTCTTTAGTGATTGCACTACATGCCAGTATGCGTAATTTTTTAATAGCTTTTGTAGGCTTTTTAACGCCAATATACCTCTTGCTGAGTTGGTTTTTTCTTACCGATCAGCTCAGCGAGCGGCTTGCGCTGTTTGCTGGAGAATGGTTCAGTTTTCGTGTTGATTTCACTTCAATCCCAATTTTGCAATATGTCATTGGTTTGCTGATGTTAATGCTGATGTTCTTTGCTTTAGGGCCTGTTTTGGGGAATGTTACAGAGAAAAACCTGGGCTTGCGCAAAAAGATTAATATTACCCATGCGCTCTTCTTTTTTTCGTTGCTAATGCTTTTGTTTCAGCGAGATCCACTGATTTTTAACAGCGTTTTATTGCTGCCTTTAGCGGTTTATATCTCCTTCGATTTTGCTTATGCCAATCAGCTGCGCTGGCGAAATATTTTGTTGCTTGTCTTGTTCTTGCTTATTCTTGTAAATCAATTCAGTAACTTACTATTCTGATGGCTCTTTATCCTTTTTTAAAAACCGGAATTTTGGAAGCAGGCTGTGATGAAGCTGGCCGTGGATGCCTCGCCGGACCTGTAGTAGCTGCTGCCGTTATTTTGGATGCCAGAAAGGATTATCCGCTGCTTAACGATTCCAAAAAGCTGACGCCAAAAAGTAGAGAAACATTGCGCGAAATAATTGAAAACGAAGCAATGGCTTGGGCTGTTGGTTTTGTGTCTCCTGCCGAAATAGATCAAATAAATATATTGCAGGCCAGTTTTTTAGCCATGCACCGTGCCCTCGATAAGCTGACAGTTGTGCCAGAACATTTATTGATCGACGGCAACAGATTTAAGGCTTACAAAAATATTCCACATCAGTGCATTATTCGCGGCGATGGCCTTTATCAGTCTATTGCAGCGGCTTCCATTTTGGCAAAAACCCACCGCGATGCTTATATGCGGGAGGCAAATGAGCAATTTCCAAACTATGCCTGGAACCAAAACAAAGGTTATCCAACAAAAGCGCACAAAAACGCCATCGCCAATCATGGCTTAAGTCCGCTACACAGGCTAACATTTAACTGGGGAGGACAGCTGAAGCTGCCGGTTTGATGGCGACACTTGAGAGGTTATAACGCTGATATCTTTGATTGCTATTTCTAAAAAATAGAAGATTCTGTTATAAAAAGCTATTAACAACCAACTGTTGATGAATGGCTAAACTTAGTTGCTGGAAAATTAGGGAGAGTGATTAACTTTGTTAGCTCATAAATTTGCATATCATGTTGAAAAACTGGCTAAAATATTTCATTTCATTTGTTGTAATCGTTTTTATCGGCCTGATCTCTTTTTTCTTTTTTGACCAAAGTCAATCAGCTCCTGTGCCTGTATTAAAGGCTGTTCCCGACAATGCTTTGCTGGTGGCCGAGTTTCAGGAGGGAGACACTTTTTGGCAAAAGCTGCGAATGGAAACTACATTTTGGCCGGTGCTGGCTAATATCGACGAGATTGGAAATTTTCAAGATAGACTTTTGCAGCTCGATAGTCTGCTGCTTGAAGTGCCTGGTTTAGCTGAGAACATAAAGAACAGACAGCTTAGTTTCTCGCTTCATCCCACCGAAAGTGGTTTTGGGTTTTTGATGGTTGCAGAGGTTAGAAACGACTTGGCTTTTCATCAAATCGAACGCATGATCAACAGCCGTTTCAAGGGTAGTGTTACGATTTTAGAAAGAGAGCAGAACAAGCAGAAAACAACTTTAATTGTTGATGCGCAGAATGACGAACAATATTCCTTCGTGCTTGAAAACGGCTTGTTTATTGGTAGTTTTCACCGCGAATTGGTGGAGCTGGCCGTTGCCCAATTGGCTAGCGAAAAAAGTCTAGCCGATAATCCTGATTTTAAGCGTTTGATGCAAACGCGTGGAACTAGCGTTGATGGTTATGTGTATGTGCAAAATGACCTGTTCGAGAAGCTGATAACGCATTCAGCTAATGAGGCCTATCAGGATATAACGTCTCGCACGTTTCGGCAGTTTGGAAGCTGGTCGATGCTCGATTTATTAGTTAAAGGTCAGGATTTATTGCTAAATGGCTATACCATGGCTGCTGACAGCAACGACTTTCTGGCCCATCTGCACGGGCTAAAAGCTACCGGCAATACCATGGTAAATATGCTGCCTTATTCCACCCGGCTGATGTTGCATTTTGGCATGGAAGATTTTCAGGAATTTTGGATGCGGTCGCGTAACCCACAGCAAACCAATGCTTTTGATGCGAAATTTGGTGTAAATTCCGCCAACGATTTCATTCCCTATTTGTCAGGTGAGTTATCGATTTCATATATTGATAACGATCAGGCGCCGCTTTTGGTGGCTGGCCTGATCAATGAAACAGGTGCCGAAGCTTTTTTGAATAAGCTGGCTGCCAGGGCAGGAGGCAAAAGAATTACACGCATGGAAAATGCTCAGGTAGTAAAAATGAATCCAACAAATTTTCCGGGAGAAATTTTTGGTAGTGCTTTTTCAAAGATCAAAGGCGGCTATTATCTTATCACCGATCAGTATCTGTTAGTGGCCGATGAGCTGGCTGTTCTGGAACAAACCCTCCACATGTATCGCACCGGTCGAACCCTCGATATGAATGAGAATTTCAAAGGATTTCAGGATAATATGGCCGATGAGGCCAATGTGAGTCTTTATGTAAACCTGCGCGATGGCCTGCCGCTATTAAATCAGTTTGTAAGCAAACAGCTGAATTTTCAGATTCACCGCAACAAGCAGAAATTGAGCGAATTTGAAGGCCTCGCTGTGCAGTTGACGGCTTTCAATGACATTATTTATACCAGCGTTTTTCTCAAGCATAATCCCAATTACAAAGAGGAAAGCCTTATTGCCTGGAAAACTGCTTTGGACGCACCCATGATAGGCAAGCCGCATATTGTTGAGGACCATATTACTTCAAAATATAATCTGCTTGTTTTTGATGCAGCAAATAATATGTATCTGATTGATCCTGAGGGTAAAATAAGCTGGAAGAAAAAGCTGGCCGAGGAACATATCGGTGAAGTGTTTGTAGTAGATTTTTACAAAAACGGCAAATACCAATTTTTGTTTAATAGTGCCAATTATCTTTATCTTATAGATAGAAATGGGAATAATGTTTCGGGATACCCGATAAAACTGCGCTCACAAGCTACTAACGGTATCGTAGTATTTGATTATAACGATCGCAAAGATTATCGTATCTTGGTTTCCTGCGCCGATAAGCTGACCTATAATTACGAACTTAATGGAAAACAGGTGGACGGTTGGCAAAAACCACGTTCGCTCGAAATCGTTACAAAGCAGGTGGAACGCCTTATTGCTGCCGGAAAAGATTATATCATTATCACCGATATCAAAGGAAATGTACGTATTGTTGACCGCCGCGGACAAGTGCGTATCAGCCCGCGTGGCAACCTAGAAAAATCTGTTTTTGCTGATTTTTATGTTAATAAAACCAATAGTAAAGGCATTTTACTAACCTCCGATAAGCAAGGAAAATTGTTGTATGTTTCAGGAAACGGGCAGCTTTCTACTACCGATTTTGGTCAGTTTACTGATGAACATTTTATGCTTTACGAAGACTTCAACCAAGACGGAAGCGTTGACTTTATCTACTTGGATGGCAATAAGATGAAGATTTTTGACCGC
>CAZOEV010000256.1:0-4758 GCA_964578915.1 uncultured Lentimicrobiaceae bacterium | reverse complement strand
CTTGTCAAAAGGTTTGTGCTGCTCAACATAAAAGTCGATCTCTTCCTGTTCTAAATTATCAAAAGTTACCTCGGAAATTTCAGCAAAGCTGAGCATTTTTTCTCGGCTCCGTAGCGTAATGCCCGTGATTACTTTATGGGTGCAACCCGACAAAGTTTGCAGCATTGCAACTGCCTCTGCCCTATTTTCGGGCTTATTCAATGGCAATTGGTCTTTTACCACAACAGTATCAGCTGTTATTAGCAAGAAATTTTCGGGAAGTTCGTCAGCAGAAAAAGCGTTTGCCTTTACCTGGCTCAAGTAGCTCGCAATTTTTTCCGCCGGCAAATCAGCCGGAAAACTTTCGTCGGTGTCCTTGGTCAATACTTTGAACGGAATATCCATATCAGCCAAAAGCTGCTGCCGGCGCGGAGATTTTGAGGCTAAAATAACTTCGAAAGCCGCCAAATTTTGAAGTAAGGCATTCATAAGCTGATAAATAAAATAGATAAAATTCCGGTGAGCATCACCAGTTTCAATAAGACGGAAACGATGCCGAAATCACGCTTTTTAGGACTCCCAATCAGCTGTAGGCCAGACAGTAAAATCAGCATGTCGGTAATAAACAAAAAACCGAAGGCTGCTAAAGCCCCATCCCTAAAAAGGACAAATTGCCACCAGCCTACTACGGCAAGCAAAATAAGCTGCAACACCCATACGATAAAAATGCTTACTGAATTGCCCAGCACAATAGGAATGTTGCGGCAGCCCACTTTTGTATCGCCTTTAACATCTTGCATATCTTTAACCAGCTCACGGATGAGGCTTACCAAAAACGCAAATACTGCATAAACGCCCACAATTTCGAGTATCATCGGCATTACGGTGGTGGCTTTGGCCCATAAAATGGGTTGTTCCATCAGGAAAAATAGATCGAAAAAGCCTGCTACGAAAACTAGCGTAGCTCCAAAAGTGGCAATCACCAGATTACCGATAATAAGCTGTCGTTTATAGCGTTGGGCATAAAACCACAGCAGGCCGTTTCCCATGCTGATCAGGATAAAAAGATTCAGATTTTTGCTTAAAAAACTCAATAACATTGCTGCTAACACAGCAACAGAAACTAATGCAAAATAACCGTTTCGAGCCTTTTTAACTGCAATTTTAGATCCTACGATCAATTTGTGTGGCTTATTGATGCGGTCGATTTCAATGTCGGCAATATCGTTGATCACATTTCCGGCGGCGGCCGATGCCATTACAGCAATTAATAACAAGGCTAAAGCCAATATAGAAGGTAGCTCAACAATTCCAGCTACCTGCAAAAATGGTATAACAATGGCGTAGCGCACCGTTAGCACAATTAATACCATCATTAATAAATTGGGCAGTCGAATTAATTTTAGCCAGTGGAAAATCGTTCTCATATCACCAATGATGACTGATTGCAGACATCCACTTGCCCTGCACTTTTAAAACCTGCTCAATAATATCGCGCACGCAGCCATTTCCGCCCGAATGGTGACTGATATACACGCTGATACGCTTTATCTCCTCGACCGCATCAGCCGGACAAACCGGCACGCCAACCCGCTGCATGGGCAAATAATCAGGAATATCATCGCCCATATAAACCATATTTTTGGGTTCAAGACCTTTCTCGGTCATGTATTTTTCTAAAACAGTAAGCTTATCGGCCACACCAAGGAAAACATCTTTGATATTGAGGGCTTCAAAACGTTTTTCCATGGAAGGTGAATAACCTCCAGAAATTACAGCCACATTATACCCTAACTTTTGCACCAATTGTAAGGCATAGCCGTCTTTTACATTGGCGCTTCGAAGTGGTTCACCCTGGTTGTTGATAACGATTTTGCCATCGGTCATCACGCCATCGTAATCAAAAATAAAGGTATTGATATCATTTAAAAGCGATTTGTAGTTACTCATTGTGCGATGTGTGGTATTTGTTGATAATATATTTTGTAAGCATTTCGTAAATTTCTTTTTCTTCCGGCTTGTTATTCAGCAAATTGAGTTGTGCTGCGATGGTTTCTTTGTCGTTACGACGGGCCGGGCCAGTTTGTCCGGAAAGCGGATTTTTGGCAATGGCTTTTTCTACAGTTTCACGCATTAGCGGCGCCAGGTGCTGAAAGGAAAGCTTATTTTCTTCCAAAATTTGGTGTGCTATTCCAAAAAGTGCATTACTAAAGTTAGAAACATAAACCGCTGCCAAGTGCAGTGATCTGCGGTCAACATGAGTGCTGTGTACAACCGAATCACTTATTATAGAAGCTAATTTTTTTAAGCTGCTCTCTATTGCCGGATTTGCGCCTTCTATAAAAATAGGTATTGGTCTAAAATCTACTTCGCGTTCAAAACTAAAAGTTTGTAACGGATAAAAAACACCGCAGTTCGGACTATAATCCGCCAAAATCTCCATAGCCATGCTACCCGAAGTATGCACAACGATAGCATCGCCCGCGGGCAAAATAGCTGCTGCATCGGCAATGGAATCATCATTAACAGCTAAAATATACAGCTCGGCATTTTTAATTTCAGCAGAATTATGCACGACCTCCACGCCCATTTTAGCAAAAGGCGCAGCTTTGGATTTGCTTCGCGCGTAAACTTGCTGGGGCTTAAATCCCTGCGAAACAAAAGCTTTACAAAGGTGGTAAGCCACATTCCCGGCGCCTATGACGCTTATATTTTTTATGAATTGCTGATTCAAGGTTATATTTTTGCACGAAAATACAGTTTTAGTCTGAAAGGACTTTGAAAGCATCAAAGAATTAGTAATAACTTTTTCCACAAGTTAATATTTAGCTATGCCGAGCCTAACCTCTATTTAGTTCTCGTTTTATAATATTTAAAAGCTTCATTTTGTTTCATGTCGAACTTTTATTTAAAAAGCTTAAACAAATAGTGTTGACGGTTGTTTATAACATTGCTACCATAAACTAAATTAACAATGTCAACATACTCAATCAAAGACCTAGAGCGACTTACAGGAATCAAAGCGCATACCATCCGTATCTGGGAGAAAAGATACGGAATCGTAGATCCAAGTCGAACTGACTCTAACATACGCTGGTACAATGATGAAGACCTGAAAAAACTACTCAATGTATCCATCTTAAACAGGCATGGCTTTAAAATTTCGCGAATTGCCAGCCTGACGAAAAATCAAATTACCCAAAAAATAATGGAGGTTGTAAGGCCTGAATCTGATTACCTCAGTCAGATTGAAAGCCTTGTTGTTTCTATGATTGAACTTAATGAAGACCGGTTTGAGCGAATTTTAAATCAGTCTATCATGAAAATCGGCTTCGAGGAAACCCTTTATTATGTCGTGTATCCTTTCTTTGAAAAGATTGGTCTGCTATGGCAAACTGGCACCATTAATCCGGCGCAGGAACATTTTATTTCCAACTTAATCAGGATGAAGCTTTGTGTCGCTATCGACAGTCTGCCTGCCGTAACAGACCCCAAAGCAAAAAAAATGGTACTTTTTCTTCCGGAATGGGAACTGCACGAAATCGGTTTGCTTACCTATTATTATATAGCGCGAAAATCTGGTATAAAAGTAATTTATTTGGGTCAAAATGTTCCCTACCGCGATTTGGTATCTGTGGGAGAAACATTGAAACCAGATATATTTGGCACCTATTTCGTTTCAGCCATCACCAATGATGAAATGAAAAGGTACCTGAACGAATTGAGTACCGAATTTTCACAGCATCATATTATAGTTAGCGGCATTCAGGCTGCAAATATCGACTTTGAACTTTCTGATTATACAAAACTGATGAGCAATGCAAGTGAGTTCAAATTGTTTATCAAAACCCTTGCATAGGACATGTTTCGTTAAACAAAACAACGGAAATACGCAAAAAACCACCTCAAAAAGGTGGTTTTTTGCGTATTATCAAGTCGTTAAGGAATTTTAACATACAGTTAATGCGCTCATTTGAAATACTTTAAAGTAAAAAATGAAAGTTTATTTAGAATATTTCTTGACAAGAAGGATATTTGTTTAACTTTGCCATTAATTAGTTAAACAAAATAACCTAAAAAATAATAGACCATGACAGCATTAGAATTTAATTACCAGCTTACAGGACTCCAAAAATATTTAGAGATTTTCGCAAGGCAATTAACAGGGAATGAAGATGACGCCAAAGACCTTCTTCAGGAAACTTTTCTTAAAGCTTTGGTTTATCGCGAAAAATATGTAAATCAAAATAACTTCAAAGCTTGGGTTTATACGATCATGAAAAACATTTTCATCAACAATTATCGTAGAAACAAAAAAGTTAGAATGATTATTGATCAAACAGATAACCTCTACTATTTGAACACGGGTTCAGAAATGAGAGAAACAAATCCCGAGTCGATGTTGGCAGCCAAAGAACTTCAAAAAGGTATTGACAGTCTGGACAAAGATTTCCGCCGTGCTTTTGATATGTATAACGAAGGATTCAAATATAAAGAAATTGCTGACGATTTAAACCTTACAATTGGCACAGTAAAAAGTCGCATTTTTTATAGCCGTAAAAAATTGATGGCAAACATGAAGGAATATAATCCTGCGTAATCAAGAAAAGCCGTAAAAAAATTTTACAATTTTTATTTTTGTTTAACTTTTTTAATCAATCATTGAACAAAAACCGTTTTACCTTTGTTTTACTTGTTCAATTCAGCAAATATAAAAATTTAGAAATTAACAATAACTAATAAATCACTAATAACTATCCTCTCTCAAAATTTAAACCT
>CAZOEV010000255.1:0-4759 GCA_964578915.1 uncultured Lentimicrobiaceae bacterium | reverse complement strand
TATTGGTTGTTCAAAAACCATAAACCCGAAAATTTGAATAAAAAGTGGTTTAGAAATTTAATTGCAGGTTCGGGAGGAAAGTCGGTTGAAAAAGCCATCGAATTTTACAGAGAAATGGAAGCGTTTGAGAAAGAAAACTAAATGAACGGAATAAATGCCAGCACATAATAAATAGGGCTTCTTGCGGCGCGTAGCGCCCAGTAAGAAGCCCCCCGCTCGGCGTAGTCTCCGACTACGTCGCCAGAACTTACTAAAAACATTAAACTTGAAAGCTGAAATCGTTAATAATCAAGCGGCTTGGAATAAGATTAACAAACTTTATAATGAACTAAAGCCGACCTAGTCGCAGACTCCGCCGTCCGAAGTGAGCGATATTTTACCAACAATTAAGCATCGGCCTCATTTTCATCATAAAGCGTTACGGTGCATTCATATTCCGTATTCTCAATCTCGTCTTTGGTAAGCCATTTCTCCGAAGTAATCACTTCGTATTGATCATTCCCTTTTTTCTTCAACCTCCAGATAATGCCATCCGCTTCGGGGAAAGGCAATTTCCCTTCAAGCTGGTCTCCAAGCAAGCGCCATAGCAGATTATTTTCAGATAATCCGTAACTAAGTGCTTTCAATAAAACTTCTTCGCTCATTTCCACCTCATTATCGGTAGCTTTAATTTCGAGATCAATCACACTGATGTGAATGTGTGGAAACTTTCCGTTGTAGGCTTTATAAAGCAACTGGTTCACCTCAAATAACGGCTTATGGAATTCTATCTCGGAATATTTTTCTGCCATTTTTTCTCTTAACATCTCGTTTGATAGATTATCTATTTGCCCTTTACTCAATTGGCCTGAAAGTTTGTATTCGAGCACTATAGCAGCAGCCTCTTCAGGTTCGAACTCATTGATGGCCATAAACAGGAAGTCCCTGACTTCGCTGTCTTTTATGGTTTCAGGGTCAGGCACATCAAAACGGCTCATCAGTTCTCTGTAATCAGCAAGTGTCCAGGCTCCTTCAAGTTCGTCCGTGGTTTTAAGGTCGATAATTTTTACAAGAAATTGCATATAATATCATTTTCAGTTCATTAGCATAACAGATGAGGCGAGGAATTGTTGTAAAAAAAAACGTTATCTCCCATCTCCCATAAGTCTGCACCTGGTAGTTTTCATCTCTAGTGCCATGTCAACACTGTCGTATCAGTTAAGGGTTTGTTCTTAAATAACCTGACCATTTCTACTTGTTCATTTGCCCGCCCGCTCTGCCTAGTCTCCGACTACGTCGCCAGAACTTACTAAAAATATTAAATTTTGAAAGCTGAAATCGTTAATAATCAAGCGGCATGGAATCAGGTTAACAAGCTTTATAATGAACTAAAGTCGACGTAGTCGCAGACTCAGCCGAGCGAGGGGTGTCATTGCAATTCTAATTCCCAAAATTCCCAAGCAGAAAAAATGATAGTGCGGAGATTAACAGCTCTAATCTAAGCATATTTTGCGGAGAAAGTTTCATTTACGGAGAATAAGTAGTATATTTGTCGCACAAATTGCGGAGAATGAAAATCTATATATACGAAAAAGAAAACTGGACTGACTTCACCTGGGACAATAAGAAAGTGATGATAAAGCTAGGTGAAGCTAGAAATCAACAAGGCAGACTTCTAGGAAAAATGGAATCACTAGGTTTTGATTTACAAAATGAAGCAGTTTTAAATACGCTGACTTTAGATGTTATTAAATCATCAGAAATAGAAGGCGAGTTTTTAGAAATAGAACAAGTACGTTCTTCAATTGCTCGGCGACTAGGAATTGACATTGCCGGTGCAGTGGAATCGGAACGCCACATTGACGGAATAGTTGAAATGATGCTTGACGCTACACAAAAATACGACTTGCCTTTGACTAAAGATAGATTGTTTGGTTGGCATGCAGCATTGTTTCCTTCAGGTTGGAGTAATCTTTATAAAATTACAGTTGCAGGCTGGCGAAAAGACACAACTGGCCCAATGCAAGTTGTATCTGGCCCAATGGGAAAAGAAAAAGTTCACTATCAAGCACCAAGTTCAGACAGAATAGAACCTGAAATGGAAAAATTCCTGAAATGGTTTGAAAACGAGCACGAAATAGATTTGGTTCTTAAGGCTGCCATTGCTCATTTATGGTTTGTGACAATACATCCATTCGATGATGGAAACGGACGAATAACAAGGGCAATTACAGATATGATGTTGGCGCGTTCAGACAAAAGTATTAGGCGGTTTTACAGTATGTCTGCTCAAATTAAAATCGAAAGGAAACAGTATTATGAAAAACTTGAAAAAACACAAAAAGGAAATTCGGACATTACTGAATGGATTTTATGGTTTTTGCAATGCTTAATAGATGCTATTGATTCCACAGAAGAAACTTTGTCGAAAATATTTCATAAAGCAGAATTTTGGAAATCACATTCTTCGACAATTCTTAATGACAGACAGCAAAAAGTAATTAACAGCCTTCTTGGTGGTTTTGACGGAAAGCTAACAAGCTCGAAATGGGGAAAAATTAATAAGTGTTCACAAGACACTGCTCTTAGGGATATTCAAGATTTGATTAGCAAGAATATCTTACAAAAAGATGCAAGCGGTGGACGAAGCACAAATTATGAGTTAAAAGTAATGCCAGGCGGTAATACGCTATATAAATAGACTGGCCGTCAGTGGTTTGCAAAGGTTTGAGCTTATTATTAAGTCTACCGTAGATTGAAATGAAAGTGCTTTGAAATGCCAATCAATTCTTATACTCACCATTGCACGTGCAATCCAAAAAATATTTGCACGGGTTAAAAATTCATTTTATATTTGCACGTGTAGATTGATAAATAAATAGACGTGTAATGAATACTAAACTGACATTGACAATTGAGCAGTCAATAATTGAGAAGGCTAAACACTATGCTAAAGGCAAAGGGAGAAGTCTATCTGATATCGTTGAAAACTACCTTAAAGTGATTGTTAAAGAAGAAAATGCTAAAGTAATTGATTCAACGCCAATAGCTTCCTCTTTGAGAGGCTCCTTTAAAGCGCCTGAAAACTTTGACTATAAAGAGGAGTTGACAAAAGGATTATCAAAAAAATACTTGTAGCATGGATAAAGTATTAATTGATACTGATGTGATTTTAGATTTCTTTTTTGACAGGCAACCTTTTGCTGAATATTCAGCCCAAGTGATCGGCTTATGTGAGACTAATAAAATAAAAGGATTTGTAACCCCCGTGATTTATAGTAATGTATATTACCTTTTAAGACAAACAGCAAGACACGATAAAGTGATTGATAATCTTAAACAATTATTAACGATTACGGATGTATTGCTTATGGATAAAGAAGTAGTGAGCAATGCGCTCAATTCGGGTTTTAAAGATTTCGAAGATAGTTTGCAAAATTTCGCAGCAATGAAAAACGGAGATATAGATGTAATTCTTACAAGAAATTTAAAGGATTTCAGTAAAAGTGAGATTGGTGTATTAACTCCTGAATCTTATATAAAATCAATTACTGCTAGCCGCTAATAAATAGAAAGCTAAGCGGTCGCTAAAAATGCTTTTAACATCTGTGTTTTCTACATTGCGTCGTTTATCCCCCCGCTCGGCTTAGTCTCCGACTACGTCGTCAGAAATTACTAAAAACATTAAATTTTGAATTCTGAAATCGTTAATAATCAAGCGGATTGGAATCAGGTTAACAAACTTTATAATGAACTATAGTCAACGTAGTCGCAGACTCCGCCGAGCGAGGGCATACTATTTGGGTGCAATCCTAAACAGAATTAATTTGACAAAACATAGTAGCTATCAGAAAAGCAACCCGACAAATACCAAATGACGTAAAGAAGACGTAACAAAACCGCTATCAAAGACGGATTTTAATTCTAATTTTGAACGGAAATAAATGCGTTCACTATGAAAATCAGCGGAAGTAAAATTAAAGAAGCCAGAAAACTAAAAGGCCTAACCCAAGAAGATTTAGCAGCATTATCAAAAATGAATTTGCGAACGATTCAGCGTATCGAAAACAATGAAAACACGCCAAGAGGGAAATCCCTACAACTGATTTGCGAAGTTTTAAATATACCTCAGGAAGAACTGTTTGAAGCTCAAAACAGTTCCAGAAAAACTGCCTTAGTGCAGACTTTTATAAATGCGCTATTTCTAATCGTCCTTAATTTTGCTATCATTTCCGTATTCGGATATTTAACAATTGACTCAAATTCAACTAATAACAGTAAAATTGGCGCCTTACTTTTAAGCTTCTTTATCTCAATTTTCATTGTTGTTAAAACACCGCATTTCAATAAAATAGAGCGTTTGCTAAAATTCGGAATCGGGCTTTTAGTTTATACACTGTTGATTTTTAGTAAAATCAGTTTTCCCGCTTTAGTAATGACAGGACTTTTTCCAAGTTTAATTATCGTATTTGCCACTTTGTTTTATGGAGAAGGATTGTTAAAGTCACATTAAAAACCAATCCAATCACAACAAATAAGACTTTTTGCTTTGTATAGATTCTACAAAAACAGCCCAATCTCAGCGCACCTCAAAACTCCCGCACCAAAGCAGATCAAAATCTTCATTGATTAACTTGAAATAATACAGCCTGGGATTTTCAAGCTGAAAGTCAATTTGCTTTTACCAGCACTATTTTTTCTAGCATTTCAACTGGCATTTATTTTGCGACTTTAGCAATAAAATTCTTTGTCTAATATTTTTTTTGAACGCTGTTTATAG
>CAZOEV010000254.1:0-4770 GCA_964578915.1 uncultured Lentimicrobiaceae bacterium | reverse complement strand
GTCTGTGTATGTTAACACCTAATTATATTTTACTTATATTTTCTACGATTTATGAACATTCTACTCTAAATAAGCGGAATATGTTCATGTAAAAAACTATCATCAAAAAAGTCATCATAAGGATTTTTAAATTTTGCAAAATTCTTTTGTGAGATTGGTGAATAAATCTCCGGGTTTGTATTGCTGGAATGTGTGTTAAATTGCTTCTCAATTGGCATGTTTTCCTGCTCAAAACTCAGGCTTCCAACCGAAGTGTTTCGGTAAATGAAAAAGGCTAATTTGCTTGCAATATTTTTCAACTTCTGATGCGGTTTTATGGGCTTTCAAATATAGAAATTATTTTCAAATACTCAGCAGATATGGAAAACCATTGTTATTGTGATGAGATGAAAGTGAATAGCTGAAAACGAAAAGTGAATAATTAGACTACTTCCTATTCCTACTTACTTTCCTGCTCTCGATAAGGATTTTTTTTATGATTTCACGAAATTTAACCTCCTCTTCTTCTTTTAGGGAAACAATACCACTATTTTTGTCGTTTATTAAGTTGTCCAATAAAAATAGGGGACAATTGTTTTCTGCATCAACAACATTCATTTGAAAAAGCTTATTTCAGTAAAATATTTTTTCTTTTTAGTAGCACTTTTTTTGGTGCTTTTGAGCAATGTCGTGCTCGGACAGGTCAATTACCGGCATTTTATTTTGGCTGGCCGGATTGATTTATCTGAAGAACGTTTTTTTGAGTCGATAAGTAATTTCAATACCGCCATTCGCTATGATGCGGATAATTTTGAAGCGTATTTTTTGCGTGGTGTTGCCAAGTTTAACCTGAATGACTACCAGGGCGCATTGGATGATTTCTCCAGAACGCTCGAAATACATCCTTTATACGTTCGCGCTTATCATTATCGGGGCATAACGCACGACCGCATGTCAAACTATTTTGATGCGCGGGCAGATTTTAAGCGTGCGCTCGAAATCGATCCTTATAATGCGGATTTGCATATCGCCAGCGGTGCTACCAGTATGCACCTCAACGCTTTTGAGGCCGCCGTAAAATCGTATGATATGGCTTTACTTATCAATCCGAGGCTGTCCAATGCCTACCTCAATCGCGGTATCGCCAAGCGTTTTTTGGAAAAGCCGGAGGAAGCTTTGGAAGACCTTGACAAAGCCGTTTACCACGATTATTTTAACACAGAAGCCTGGTTGCGGCGCGGCATGGTGAAGCTGGAGCTGGAAAAATATGATACGGCTATGACGGATTTTAATCAGGCGCTGGAGCTGGATGCGCAAAATCCGTTGGTGTATTTTCAGCGTGCTATTGCTTTTCTGCAAACCGGCGATACCTTGGCTGCCATGCGCGATTATGAGAAGGTAAATCAATTGGACAAGCGCAATGCGCTCACCTATTATAACAGGGCTTTGTTGCACAGCCTGCGCGAGGAATTTGATTTGGCGCTACCGCTTTATGAGCTGGTAACGGCCATCAATCCCGAGAATGTTTATGCCTGGTTTAACCGTGGCATCACCTATTTTCAGTTGGAAGAATTCCAAGAAGCAGCCGATGATTTTACACGCGCCATTATTCTATTTCCAGATTTTGCCGGCGCTTGGATTAACAGATCTGTGGCCCGCAACAAGCTCAATGATAACGCGGGAAGCAGAGCGGATTACGAACAGGCTATGTCGATTATCAAAGCCTTAAATAACGAAGAAGGCAATCCAGATTCGCTGTATGCACGCTATGCCGATTCCACTTATTTTGACAAAATTTTTGCTTTGCAATCAGATTTTGTCAACGGCGAATCCCGTAAAAGTAGGCTGCAATTTCAGGAGGTGGATATTGCACCTTATGGCGCTATCAGCCTGATGCCGACAACGGATAAACCGCTTAGAGGACAAAAATTACCTTACTTTACTTATTCGGAATTGTTTGTGAGCCAGTTCAATAGCGAAAATGATAAAGCGTTCAACTTTTTCCTAACCACAAAGGCGGCTGATTACTTTAGTGCTGCCTCTGAAAAACCTCTGACGGTTTCGTCTATTCCGGCGGCCTTCGCCGAAGGGGTGAGTCAGCAAATTAAAGGCAACTACAGCAATGCCATTGATGCTTATTATCAAATGATTAACCATCCCGATTGGGGAACTTATGCCGCCCTGAATTTGTCGGTGGTGCTGGCTGGTAAAGCGGAATTGTTGCTCGCTGCCGAAAGTTATGACAACGCGATTATGATTACACGCCAAAAAAGTAAGCAAAAGCCTGCTATAGAGCAGAAAGTAGCGGATTATAAACCTGCACGAGAAGTGCTTCAGCAACTGCTTAATTCTGATAGAAAAAATGCATTTGCCTGGTACAATCTTGGAAATATTCACCTGCAATCGCAGGATTTTCATCCGGCTATTGATGCCTATTCTGAGGCTATAAAATACGAGCCGGCTTTGGCGGAGGCTTATTATAACCGCGCGCTTACCTTACTCTTTTTAGGCGAAAACGAACTGGCTTGCAGCGATTTAAGCAGGGCAGGAGAGCTTGGCTTGTCGGAAGCTTATGCGGTGATTAAAAGGTATTGTCAGTAAAAACTGTGTCATATACTTGGGATAAAGAATGCAAACAAATAATCAATTCAGAAATTCAGTCGCGTTGGTCTTTTCGAAGGCTGCTAAGATAGCAGACTGCGTTTTTGCTGGAAAATATAAAACCCTTACTTTCATTGGTTTGCTATTGTTTTATTTTTTGTTAGCTGGAACTTTTTGGCAGCTTTTTGAGATGCCACAAGGGATTCATTTTATCCGGCAAACAGATAGCCTGTCATTTCTTTCAAATTATTACCATTTTGGTGCTGGTTTTTTTGAACCGCAGGTGTTTAACCTAAGCAGTACTGATGGAAAAGCTGCCAATGAATTTCCGATAATCTATTATTTTATCTACTTGATTTATAACGTGTTTGGAGAACATGAGTTCTTGTTAAGAACCACGAACTTGTTAATTTCCTTTGTAGGATTTATTGCTTTATTTAAACTGATTTTTCTGATCATCAAAGATAATTTCTACACTTATTTTTTTACTTTTCTGCTGCTGAGTTCAACGGTTGTTTTATACTACGCCAATAACTTTTTGCCTGATCCTGCTTCGCTTAGTTTCTCCATTTTGGGGTGGTATTTGTTTCTATTGGTGGTTCTTGAAAGAAAAAACAAGCGTTTGATTCTGCTTTCTTTTTTGTTCTTCACATTGGCCTCACTCCTAAAAATCACCTATTTCATTCATCCCATTTCTGCTCTTTTTGCTTTACTAATTTCTCGTTTTATTAGTAAAAATAAGATTGGTGAAACCCGCTTGCTTAAAATTACGGGCGTTGCATTTGGCTTTAGTTTGCTTTTGGTTTTGGGCTGGTGGTTTGTTTTTGTTTTGGACTATAATCAAATCTATAACGATACTTATTTTTTAACAACCATCAGGCCATTGTGGTCGTTACCAAAAGATCAAATTTTAGAGGTTTGGCATGCCGTTTCAAGCGTTTGGTATGGGAATTATCTTTACCGAAATTCCTATTATGTAATCGCCGTTTTGCTGGTTTTTGGGTTGCCTTTCACGCTGCGTAAAAAGTCGTTTTTAAATTATGTTGTCTTATTACTTTTTGCTGGGGCAGCCGTTTTGTTTGTGGCGTTTTTTGCGCAATACAAGGACCACGATTACTATTTTCTAAACTTTTTTATTCCGCTTTTATTTTTGCTGTTGCATGCGTTTATTGGGGCAAAAAGCAAATTTCCTCGCTTTGTCAATGCTGTTTATTTGAAAATATTTCTGATTTTATTTTGTGTTGTCGCACTTTTCGATACAAATGTGATGGTGAATAAGCGCTATGAAGAATCCAAGGATCACTTCTCAGAAATCGGTTTTGTTTTGCAAGGATTTGATAAAAAACTCGACAGCCTAAACATTTCAAAAGAAGCAAAATTTATCATTTATCCTGATTATACGCCAAACGGTGGCCTCTATGCGTTAAAACGTAAAGGTTGGAGCATTAGCCAGACGGACACTTCTTTTTATAAGCGTATAAACCAATTTGCCGAAGAAGGATCAGCTTATCTTTTAACGACTAAAGCGATTGATTTTCCTTCATTTGAAACGGTTTACCTGGGAGAGGGAGTAAGGATTTATAATCTAAAAAAATAAAAAAACCGCTCCTGAAAAGAAGCAGTTTTAGTATAATATTAGCTGGAAATCGTTTAGCGTTCTGCTTCTATTTCAGCTTTTAGTGCTTCTACTTTTTCCTCCATATTTGGAAGCTCCAATCCATAGCCTTTTTTCTTGTCTTCTGCTTTTAGCATCAAGGCTACAATAATAGCCAAAAATCCGGTAGCGGCGAATACCATCATCGGGATTGTGTAGTCATAAATTGGTCTGCCAGCGGCATTTGTGCCCACAATTCCATATTTATCTAAGAGCCAGCCTACGAGCAAAGGCATGCCCATTAATCCCCAGTTTTGAACCCAGAAAATCAAAGCATAAGCTGTTCCAAGTTGTTTCTCGGGAATAATTTTTGGCACGGAAGGCCACATGGCTGAAGGTACCAGCGAAAAAGTTACTCCCAGAGCGAGGATTAAAATAATAGCTACAAAATAATGGTCGAAAGCCGGGATGGCAAAAAAGCTGTGAACCACCAAAAGTAAGATAGAACCTAGAAGCATGATAGAAGCACCACGGCCTTTGCGGTCGTAGAGGTTTCCAAAAAATGGTGTCAGAATAATCGTTCCAAATGGAAGTAA
>CAZOEV010000253.1:0-4784 GCA_964578915.1 uncultured Lentimicrobiaceae bacterium | reverse complement strand
TTTTTTAGATTTCAGCTTTAGTTTACCATCCAAAACACCATCACTCAGGTAATAAGCCAAATAGTTTTCGAGACGGCCATTTAAGCCAAAATCACTTTGACCTACAACAAGTTGTGTATTGATGAAGTCAATAAAAACAGGAGAAAAATTGAGTTGAGCATTGGAAATTGCCAGAGGCAAAGAAAACATGGATCTATCTTCCAACAAGAAATCTTGTAAAAGCAGACTTCCACTGGCATTTACCTGGTTAAAACGTTCATTTTCAATATCTGACATTTTGGCTTTTACCCTCAAATCGGCAGTAAGCTTTCCTTCCATTTTGCTCCTAAATTCTGGAGGGAGAACCTGCGCTAGCTGTTTAAAATCAAGTGTTCCATTAGCCGAAAGTGAAAAGTTAGGATCGGAAACCGGCGTGGACAATGACATGGCCATTGCAAAAGGCTGGTTAGCGACTTTAAATTTGAAATCGCTGATATTAATTTTGGTATCGTCGGGTTGTCCGGTTTTGCTTTCAACGCTGGCTTTCCCGTTAATGCTATTGACGCCTACTGGCAATTCAGGATATTTGAAAGAAGCATTATTCACCTGCAAATCAAGTCCATAAGCTGGCATTTGGGTTTCGCTATAAGCACCTTTCACAAAGCCTTTCAGGCTGAAAGTTCCTTCTGTTTCGATGCTTTCGAAGGAGCTGGCATAAACCACTGGAACCAATGATAACAGCTGTTTGAAGGCTGTGTTCTGTGTTTCAAAATTCAGCAAAATGGTATATTGATCACCATTGATCCCAACAGAACCATCAAAACCCAGACCCAAATCATTGAGATACAATGAGTTTTTCTTAAAAGTGTAAATTTCATTCTTCAGGTCAACCAAGAACAAAGCCTGAAACCTTGTCTTCACATTAGAAAGATAAGAAACACCTTCGTAATTTACGGTCAGTCCATCAATGGTTAAATTGGTCGAAATTTCTGACTGGTCGGTCGAAAGTGCACCTTTAAGTGTTGCGTTCAGTCCTTTTAATTCTGTAAAAACATTGAGTTGTAAGTCTTCATAAATCACTTGTGCATCTTTCAGGCTAAGCTCTTTCAGTTGCAAAGCGAAAGCTGTTGTATCTGGTTCAGCCGAAGTTGTTTCAGTGGTTGATGCTGGTACAATATCCCAGTTTGCCATGCCATTTTCAAGTACTTTTAGCTTTAGCTTGGGCTTGTCAAGTGTAAACTCCTTGAGCTCAAATTCACCTTTAAAAGCTTTAAGAACATCTATGCGTAAGCTTAAGGCATTGGCATAGAGAAGGGTATCATTTCGGAAATCCGACTGCCCAACAACTGACAAACCATTCAGGTCGAGGGTAAAATCTGGAAACTGCCTGATCATGCTCAGGCTGGCATCTTCAAAATCGACGGTGGCCGTAAGCTGTTTATTAAGTTCCGATTTTACGAGTTTCACAATCTCCGCTTTAAAGAAAAACGGAAGAATAAGAATCAGCGCTAAAACCAGTGCAACGATAATTGCCAATATTTTCAAAAATGTTTTCATTGTTATAAGTTTTGATAGATTTTATTACGTAAAAAATGATCGATTGTCACTAAGGCTGCCATCGCTTCAACAATGGGAACGGCACGTGGCACCACGCACACATCGTGCCGGCCTTTGGCTTGCAGCTCGATACTTTCGCCAAATTTATTGACAGTTTGCTGTTTTTGCATAATGGTTGCAACGGGCTTAAAAGCCGTTCTAAAATAAATTTGTTCGCCATTGCTGATGCCACCTTGTACGCCGCCGGAATAATTTGTTGCGGTACGCAGCTTGTCGCCTTCAAATAAAAAGGCGTCGTTATGCTGTGATCCACGCATTTCCGCGCCGGCGAAACCGCTACCATATTCAAAAGCCTTGACAGCATTGATGCTTAGCATCGCCTTCGCGAGATCGGCGTGAAACTTATCGAAGACGGGTGCGCCGAGGCCGGCGGGCAAACCATCAATAAAACAACTGATTACGCCGCCCAAAGTGTCGCCTTCGGCTTTCATGACTTCGATAAGCTTTGTCATGCGGTCAGAAACCTCCGGAACGGGACAACGAACCAGCGAACTTTCAATTTCAGTCTGGCTCACTTTGGTGGGTATTTCAGTTAACTTTACAGTACCAATTTGAGATACAAAAGCGGTGAAAAAAATACTGTACTTTTCTAAAAACTGTTTAGCAATGGCGCCGGCAACCACACGTGATGCCGTTTCGCGGGCAGAAGAACGCCCTCCACCGCGGAAATCTCTGATGCCAAATTTCGTCTGATAGGTGAAATCGGCATGCGAAGGCCTAAAAGCGTTTTCAAGATTTCCGTAGTCTTTGGAACGCTGGTCGTTGTTCTGAATCATAAAAGCCAGCGGTGTTCCGGTAGTTTTGCCTTCAAAAATTCCGGACAAAAAGTTCACTTCGTCGGCTTCATTGCGCGGCGAAGCCAGCCTAGACTGGCCAGGTCTGCGACGATTTAACTCGTTTTGTATTTTCTTTAGATCAAGCTTTAGCCCAGGCGGACAGCCATCGATGATACCTCCAATGGCTTTGCCATGCGACTCGCCAAAAGTTGTGAGCCTAAATATTTCTCCAAAGGTGTTTGCCGGCATTTTATGCGTAGTTTGCGTGTTTATTAGGTTGATTAATACATCAGCTTTGAAGCCGATGGCTGAAATATACAACAAATATCTGCTGTTTTGGTTTATGGATGGAAGAAATGTGGAAATTTGTTTACGGGTTGAAGGGTTTATGAGTTGAAGATATTATGTGTCTTGTCCTGAAATTGGTTTACAGTAAAAAATTAAACTCATTATAGAACTAGGGTAACCAATACAAAATTCATTTTGAAGATTCTAAAAATAGTTGATCGAAAAAAATTGAGAGATTTTAGTGTTTTTCTCAATAACAAGTATAGCTTTGTAGTCTGATTTGTCACTTTTCCTAATGAAAAGCTTCTATAATAAATGAAATCGTTAAATTTCATCGGTATGAAAAAAATTAAACTGCTCTTAGTGGTCGCAATTTTTACTGGCCTGCTTTCTGCCTGCACCACCATAAAAGATGACAATTACGTTGATCCAATTATTAGCGAAGTATCCCCAGCATTTAAGGCGTACACTGTTTTTGGCCCTAACAGTTATTGGATATATAAAAACCAACTTAACGATGCCACTGACAGCGTTATTGTTACGGAAGTGTTTACACAACGGCGGTTTCACAGCGTACAACCAAACAGCCCCGGCTTTTATTATAATGCTTATGAGTTGGTTTTTTCGAGCGGTGCCACTGCGCTAACCCGCGGTGAAATTACTGGTGGTTATGCCTCAACAACAACAGACACCCTTCCCGAAAACTACAGGATTTACTTTAATAACGGCCGCTATTTCAGCATTTTAACGCCTAAGTATCCAATGGGGCAGGAACAACTTTTGGGTATTAATGAAGGCAATTATACCAATGTGGCTTTTCATAGAAATTTTGAGCTTGACGGCAAATCGTATTTTGATGTATATGAGACAATTGTAAAAGACTACCACGATGGCAATGACACGGTTTATATGCGCTTTTTCTTAGCAAAAGATGCAGGAATTATTCGATACATCAAAGAATCCAGCGAAGAAAATGTTGATTGGGTTTTGACAAATTATGATCTCAAACCTTTTGTTAGCGATACTTTGCTGAATTAAGCCAAACTACCTATAGTAATTTTTAAGTATTTTATAAGAAAAGCATTGTTTCTTTAGCTTACGTCAAACACAATCGTAAAAGCACTTCCCTTGCCCTCTTCCGACTCCAGTTCTAGTTTTGCACCCATCAGCGTGGCATAATCCATACATAAGATAAGACCCATGCCTGAACTCTTTTCTCCTTCTGTTCCTGGTCGCCCAAAGTCACTATCCAGATCAAAAATCCCACTTTGCTTTTCTTTAGGAATTCCAATGCCATTATCGCGCACCGTAATGCTCGCGGTCCTAGACTCAGAAAGCACTTCAATCTTAATTTCGCCACCTCTTGGCGTAAATTTGGTCGCATTGCTAAGCAGGTTGTGCAACAACTGTTTTAACATTTGGCGATCCGTAGTCAATGCCACATCCTCATAAAATTCAATTGTAAGCCGAATATCCTTGTCGGACGTAATACTGTAGAACAATTCGTGTAGCTCATTGATTAAAGCAACAGTCGAAAAAGACTTTTCCTCTAACTTCATCAGTCCTTGTTGCAATTGACTCCATTGTAGCAATTCTTCCAAAAGATGATGGGTATTTTCTGTTGATTTATCAAGCTGAAATAACACCTCAGCCCGCTCTTCATCACTAAAGTCTTCCCAAGCTGTATTCAGCATTTCTGAAGCATTTCTAATTGCTGCAAATGGGCTTCGCAGGTCGTGACTGATAATGGAGAAAAACTTATCCTTAGTTTTATTCAGTTGGTCAAGTGCTGTATTTTGAGTATCGAGTCTATTGACATTGGCCTCAAGCAAGCTATTTAAATTCTTGATTTTTTTATGATTTAGAAACTGAACCAACGTAAACAGGAGGACTCCAAACAAAGCGAAAATAATTAACCCACCTAACCATCGCTGATTCTCTATCGTATTTTCCTGATACGCATTTTCCGACTGAAGCAATTCATTTTTAAGACTTTGCACCTCAAGAGCTCGCTCCACCTCGTTGGCCATAAGCAAGCTGCGCGCCTCATCCTTTTTTCGCTCTTTTTCAATTTGTTGCCTCTCTACATTTCGAAAAAATCCCTGTTTACCCTCCCCCCTCCCC
>CAZOEV010000252.1:0-4785 GCA_964578915.1 uncultured Lentimicrobiaceae bacterium | reverse complement strand
CCTTGCTGCGGCCTAATGTCGATACGGTCTATTTCAGTAGATAAATCTGGAGAAATCTGCTGATGCAAAGCAAATATGGCAGCTTTTGTCAAGCTGTCGAGTGGCTGCCAGTCTGCTAAATTGGTTGAAACACCTTTTTGAGTTCTTGGTAAAAGTAAACCCTTACTGTCTTTTTTCCAGCCCAGCAACATGCCAGTAATAGCAATATTCAGGATGAAAACCAGTAATACTATGCCGCTGCTTCGGTGAATTTTCCGAAACAAACGGATGGTTTTTGCGCGTTTAGAAATTGGGGTTTTTTGCATTATAATATCTGCCATAATTTAATTTGTAGCAGTTTCTTTTTTTTCAACTGTAATATGAATGCCGTTTGCTATCAATGACTATTAAGAGAGAGAAAGAAAACTTTTCTTTTTGAGGCTTTGGTAATAAAAGGGCTAAAGACAAGGCTTTCGTGATATACTGAGCCTGTCGAAGTAAAGTTTTTGAAATCAAGGAATTTACTAAAGTAAATGACTGTTTCAAAAAAGAGAGTAACGTGCTACATTGAGCATGCCGAAATGCAGTATTTGGCCCTTTTTTTATCAAAGACCAGTTAATAGCCGTAAGCTCTGCCATTAATTTCTTTAATTTTTACTTGCATCACGCACACATTTTTAAGTGCCGGTTCACTGTAGTTAAAGGTGTTCTCAGTATAATGTCGCATGATAATATCCAAGCCTGCTTGTTTTTCGGCAATATCTTCAACGAAACGTATCTCGCCTAAAATCATTACCGAGCGGTATTTCATCGAATAGCTACAGGCTACTTCAGTGTTTTGGTAGCGCAATTCATGGTCCGAACTAAAAGTGATGCAAACCTGTGGATTTTTTTTAAGAAACTCAATTTTTTTGCCTTCAGGTCCTGAATGCAAAAAAAGTTGCTTGTCCTTATATCCAAAGTTCATCGGAACGGCATAAGGTAGGCCTTTGTCATCGACCATAGAGAGTGTACAGGCCTCGCATTTCTGTATAATAGCTTCAATATCAGCTTGTAAAGTTAATTTTCGATTTTTCATGCTTTCAGATTCTTCAGTGTATCGTGCAAAGGTCGTAATTTTGCAGCAATTTATCATTCAGCCGATTGGTCTGAAATGCTTAATTTTGCAAAAATTTTTAATATGCGTTTATCCTTTTTTATTTTATTTATAGCACTTACAGTCAGTTCGATAACTTATGGTCAGGTACGGGAATCCGAGATTGAAACCATGCGCGAACAACTTAAATTTCTAGCCTCCGATTCGCTTAAAGGCCGTTTTCCCGGCACACCGGAAGATGTTGTGGCAGCAGATTTTATCCGCGAGAAATTTACAGAAGCTGGATTTCAACTGCTTTCTGACAATGGAAGTCAGTATTTTTCAATTGTTACCTCGGTGGAAGCCACCGCTGAAAATCAATTAAAGTGGAATAATACAGTCGCTGCTTTTGAAGAAGATTTTAGTCTGTATGCCTTTAGTAGTAATGCAAGCGCCGCCGCCGAAGTAGTTTTTGCTGGCTATGGAATGGTTATCGACCTCGACTCTTTGCAAAGAAATGATTACCAAAATATTGATGTAAAAGGCAAATGGGTGCTTGTGCTCGAAGGTGATCCTGATCCAGAAAACAACGACAGTCCCTATATTCCGTTTGCCAATGCGCGAACAAAAGCCTTGAATGCGCGAGACCAAGGAGCTGCTGGACTTTTAGTTGTTGGTGGAAGTCAAAATGATCCCAAAGATGAATTAACGCCACTGCTTTTCGAGCGTTCGGTGGTGAGCTCCGGGATTCCCGTTATTGATTTAAAACGCGCCTGGGTTGATACCAATGTGCTTCCCAACGGCTGGACAATAGACAGTTTGGAAACGCTTGCTAACAATGGAATTGTAAATCTATACGAAATTGAATCCGGCAAATTGGCTGCTACAACTGAGCTTGAACGCCAGGTAGTGGAAACGCAAAATATTGTCGCCTATCTGCCAGGCAGTGATCCGCTTTTGAAGAAAGAGTTCGTGATTTTGGGTGCTCACTACGACCATTTGGGAATGGGTGGACAAGGCTCTGGATCGCGCGCACCTGATACCATTGCGCCGCATTATGGCGCTGATGATAACGCTTCCGGAGTGGTAGGAATGATTGCCCTGGCGCAACGAATTGCCGCTTTAGAAGAAAAACCTGCCAGAAGCTTTGTAGTTGCTGCCTTTGGTGCCGAAGAGTTGGGACTGGTTGGTTCACGCTATATGGCTCAAAATATTCCATTTGAAGCAGAACACCTCGATGCCATGCTTAATTTTGATATGATTGGCAGACTGAATGACAAGAAAAGTATCGCCATCGGTGGTACCGGAACTTCCATTGAATCAGAAGATTTGCTCAATGAGCTCAAACAAAATTCGGAAATCGGATTCTCCTATTCTGCCGAGGGTTTTGGACCTTCCGATCATGCATCTTTTTATGCTATTGATGTACCGGTATTTTTTATCAGCACTGGTGCTCATGGCGATTATCATACCCCTGCCGATACTTGGGACAGGATTAATTTTGAAGGCATGCAATTAGTTGTCGATTTTGGTGAAGATTTATTGCTTGAGTTACTCAACCGTCCTGAAAGTTTAAATTTTCAGGAAGCTGGCCCTAAAGAACGTACATCGGGACGACGTGGGTTTAAGGTTACCTTCGGAATTATGCCTGATTTTGTGAGCGAATCAACAGATGGATTAGGTGTTGGTGGAGTTACCAAAGGCGGCCCAGCATACAGAGCCGGAATGCTAAAAGGCGATAAAATTGTAGGAATTAATGGTAAGCCGGTTCATACTATTTATGATTATATGAACCGCCTTAAACAGCTTAAAGCTGGCGAAAGGGCTAATGTTGACGTGGAGCGCAATGGTGAAAAACTTGTGCTTATCGTGGAATTGTAATCGCCGTGGCTGATCAACTGCTATATATCAGCTTTGTAATTAGGGGATTTCTGTTGAAATTCCTTAAATTTGGTGTTGTAGGTTTTTCTGGATTATTTATTGATTTCGGACTAACTTACCTCTTCAAGGAAGTGTTGCACGTGCAAAAATATGTAAGCAACGCGATAGGTTTTATGATGGCCGCCAGCAGTAATTATTTCCTTAACCGCATCTGGACTTTCGAAAGTACAAATCCAAATATAGCCCTTGAATACACAGAATTTATCATTATTTCATTCATTGGTTTGGCAATCAATACAGCAATTTTATATCTCTTGGTGAGCAAACTTAAAATGAATTTCTACCTCAGCAAGGTGTTTGCTATTGCCGTTGTAACACTTTGGAATTTCTTCGCCAATTTATTGGTGACTTTCGCAGTGGTATAATTACTTGAAAATTCGGTTGTCAAACGGAAACGGTTCATTTTCAATAATAAAAATCCGATCAAATTCAGAATGAGATGGGTTGATTAGTAGGTTGAAATCACCTTTAGTAACTGCTGAAGGAACTTTCAGCAGCGCGAATTTATTTTGAATACTCCATTTGTCTCCAAACTTTTGAGTCAAACTATTATAGGGAAAACTATTCCAGTTTTCTGGTAAATCATTGATCGGCAGATGAAGGATTGCAAGGTCATCGGGAATATGAATAGTAAGCATCCGAAAATCTCTTGGCAGCATCGAAAGACTAAAATGCACAGCTACTTCGGCCATGGCCAGCGAACGATTTAGAGCTGTGTAGATAACTTCAGTTCCGCGAGAATTCCACCTAGCGCCTTTTAGGGAAGCACCAAAACCAGAAAGTTGATCGGCATATTTGGCACGGCTAAGGCGAAATACTTCCATAATCTAAGCAAAAATACCGTGTTCGATTTGTGTTAATTCGGCTAAAACTAACTCGCGACCGTAGTGATCGCCGAGTAAATCAACAGGCTTGTTATTGCCTAAAGCATAAGAAGGGCTATTAAGCCAAAGATTAAATTGCTCATGGTCTTCAAAAACCTCATAAGCGGTATGCACGAATTCTGCAATAGCAATAATTCTTTCTGATTGTAATGGCTTGAATACAAATAGTTTACTTTGTTTGTTTCGGCTGAGGGTTTTGGTGGAAATTCCTAAAAAATCGGCCCATTGTGCTTCACTAAATGGACTCATGGTTTGTATCAGCTCAAACAAATGAAGTGGAATTCCTGACCTGATTAAATTACTAACCAGCAGCTTATTATGAAGAATATTTGTGACAGTGGCTTTGCCAAATATTGATTGGTTGCTTTGCCTAATATTTTTCTTTGTTCTAACGTATTCGGCAATAGCTTCGGAGAGTAGATTTTTTATTGGATAATCTGTTGACATAATTCATGATATTTGTCTCCAAAATTACGACATCTGTCCAGTCATGTCAAGTTTTTTATCACTTTTTACTCAAAATAAACCATATTTTCCCCTCAAAAAATGCTATCAGGCAGTATTGATAGGCATTTCCTGTAGTTATTATTTTACAGACTTTAATAGGTTTTGGTCATGGTTTCTGGCACTGCTATTGTAAAATCTGCTACAAGGCGTTGTTCTTGGTTTAGGCGGCGTTCCATTTCTGTTGTTTCAATTGTCGTTATGGTGAGTATGGTGGCGTTGGGTTTTAGGCGCTTCAAATACCAAACTATGCCTTCGTAATCGTCGGAATGGAAGCTGCCATTGTAATGTATAAAATGTTGACCTTTTTTCCAGTTTTCGGCTATATTATCGGCCATTGTGGCGTCCTTTATGGCCTGTGCTTTTGGAAAATTATCGGAGGCGTGATTTTTCATTCCGCCC
>CAZOEV010000251.1:0-4827 GCA_964578915.1 uncultured Lentimicrobiaceae bacterium | reverse complement strand
CTTATTGCAATAATACTTAGGGTAATTCAGGGAAGAAGATTATTTTGATCCTTGATTATTTATATGAAGTTTGTATACCGAACAAGTTTGTTCGCAACTTAGATTTTGTAATTATGGGCGAAACTCATGGTTTTTCATTTAATAAATTTAAAAAATGAAAAAGATTATAATTGTAATGGTGATTGCCATCTTTTTTTCTGGATGTATTCTCAACAAAGTAACCGGTCGTAAGCAGCTAAGTTTGATTCAGGAATCGGAGCTACAAATGATGGCTACAACGCAATACAGCACATTTCTGAACGAGAACAGGGTATTAAACTCATCCAACAGTGATGCTGCTGCAATGGTTGATCGGGTTGGGGCAAAAATTTCAAATGCTATAACGCAGTATTACCGCGAACAGGGGAAACAATCGGTAATAGAAGGTTATAACTGGGAATTTAATACAATTGATAGCAAAGAAGCGAACGCCTGGTGTATGCCCGGCGGGAAAGTGGTTGTTTACACAGGTTTGTTGCCGATAACCCAGAACGAAACAGCACTCGCTATTGTTGTAGGCCACGAAATTGCCCACGCGATTGCCAAGCATGGCAGCGAACGAATGAGTCAGGGTATCATTCAACAAATGGGCGGCATGGCGCTCGAAGTTGCGCTGGCGCAAAAACCGCAGGAAACACGCAATTTATTTATGCAGGCTTATGGCATTGGAAGCACAGTTGGTGCTGTGTTGCCTTGGTCGCGACAACAGGAATCAGAAGCTGATCATTATGGGTTGATATTTGCTGCTATGGCCGGCTACAATCCTCAGGAAGCAATACCTTTCTGGCAACGCATGTCAAATGCCGGAGGTGCAAAACCCCCAGAATTTTTGAGTACGCATCCTTCCGATGAAACAAGGATTCGGAAGCTGCAAAAGCTTATGCCTGAAGCCATGAGATTTTATGCCAAAAGCAACTAAAAAAATGATGATTTTGCATAGAATTCTGCGCATGTTACGCACTTTGTCTCGGTCGAAACAAGTAACTTATAAAGTGTGAAATATGTAATTTATTCTTGAAATTGTATAACAGGCAATAGTGAATGGAGATTGATCTTTGTATCATCTATTAAATCAAATAAAAAGAAAGTTATGAGCTCAGGAAAAGTTTTTTTAGGCATACTGGCAGGCGCAGCCGCTGGTGCATTGGCAGGAATTTTATTTGCTCCTGCAAAAGGATCTAAAACCAGAAAACGGATTGTAAGAAAAGGTGAAGATTATGTTGATTCATTCAAGGACGCATTAGATGAATTACTCGATTCCGTTACCGATAAATTTGAAAAGGTAAAGGGTGAAGTTTCTGACTATGCCGAAAAGGTAAAAGATGACGTTACCGAGTACGCGGAAAAGAAAATTTCTAAAACGCCCGAAGTTGAAAAACCAGTTAAGAAAAGCTAAAGGTCTTTTCTGAAATTACCAGTAGAAATGTGCAAGTTATTTGGGAACAGTCTCTAAAGTGTGAAAAATGTTTTGGCGAGCGCAATCATTTTGGAAGGCGCAAAAGCAAATCATAAATACTTGAATATTGAAACAAAATTGACTTAAAGGTCTGTTTCGAAATTGCCAGTATAAATGTGCTGGTTATTTCGGAATAGACCCTAAGTGATAGAAACTTGATTAATCTTTTATAAAAAAACAATCGTATCATGGCAGAAGCTATGGAAGATATTGTGGATTCAATTGAAACGCTGCTGGAAAGCGCAACCGACTATGGTAAAACAAGTTATGATCTTGTAAAGCTAAAGACAATTAATCGAACATCAGATGTGGTTTCCTCATTAATTCCGCACGCTATTGTTTTTCTAATTCTGATGTCATTTCTGCTTTTCCTTAATTTGGGTGTGGCTTATTACCTGGGTGAGATCTTCGGAAATATCTTTTACGGGTTTTTGGTAGTTGCTGCATTTTATGGAATTATTGGACTTGCAGTGCATTTATTTATGCATGACTGTATGAAAAGGCGGATTTCTGATTATGTCATTAAAAAGGCACTAAATAGAATTCAATGAAAAAAAGATCCTACACCTCCGAACTTCAGGATGCTATTCAAGTGCTTGAGGCAGAACAATCGCTGAGCTTACAATTGCTGAAGAAACATTTTCGTCAGGCTACTGATAGCCTGAATCCGGCTAAGCTTGTCAAAAACACCCTAGAAGAAATCACTACTTCTCCTTATCTGGCTGATAATCTTTTGAGTGCTGGTGTTGGACTTGCTGCTGGCTATATATCTAAAAAAGCTATTGTAGGCTGGTCAGGTAATAGACTCCTACGATTTTTAGGAATCGTTTTACAATTTGGTGTTACCAACATCATTGCACAAAACCCAAAAGCAGTCAAGAGTATAGGGCAATATGTTTCTAAAAATATTTTCCATAAAGAGGAATAAACTATGCCAGCCGCGCCAAAAATTAAATTTCAAATTCCTGTAAGCATCAATGCACCACTAATATTCCTTGCCTTGATTGCATTTTTTGCCCTATTGTACATCGCTAAAAGTATAATTATACCACTTGTTTTTGCAACCATTGTTGCTATTGTTTTACACCCTATTGTAGATTTTTTTGTCAGGAAAAGAATTAACCGGGTTGTGGCCATTATTATTACTTTATTCTTGACCTTTCTAATAGTTGCTTCATTAGGTATCCTTCTGTTTTCGCAGGCCAGTCGTTTTACCGAATCACTGCCAAAACTGGTAGATAAATTTACTGAAATTCTCAGTCAAACAATCATCTGGATTTCGGGTCATTTTAATTTGAGCAACTGGGAAATTACCGAATGGATCACAAAAACCAAAAACGAACTTATTGGCAGCCTGGAAATTGGAGAAACCATAGCGAACGTTAGCGGTGTCGTGGTGTTCTTTTTTCTGGTTCCTGTATATGTATTTATGATATTATTCTACCAGCCGCTGTTGATAGAATTTTTTCGCCGGGTTTTTGGTGAAAACCACCGCAGCATGGTAAGCGAAGTGATTCTTTTGATAAAGACACTTATTCAAAGCTACCTTATCGGATTGCTTTTGCAAGTGGCCATAATTGCTACGATGTATTCTGTTGGGCTTCTGAGATTGGGCATTGAATACGCAATAATTCTTGGTATAATAGGTGCTTTTCTCAACCTCATTCCTTACCTCGGTTCCATCGTTGCAGCCTTAATGCCGATGATGATTGCCGTTGCAACAAAAACATCGCCTTTGTTTGCTTTGTTGGTTTTGGCAATTTATATATTTATCCAGTTTATCGACAATAATTTTATTACCCCAAAGATTGTTGGCTCAAAAGTAAAACTCAATGCGCTTGCTTCTGTTATTGCCGTTATTGTGTTTGCCGCTTTGTGGGGTATTCAGGGGATGATATTAGCCATTCCGCTTACAGCCATTGCCAAACTTATATTCGACCACATAAAACCATTGCAAGCTTGGGGGTTTTTGCTGGGAGATAATATGCCGCCGCAATTTGAAATTAAGCCAATTTTAAAAAAGTTAATTCAAAAGTAATTGGCTTGTCAATGTGTGAATGATGTAACTCTTAGCATGAATGGTGTAAAGATTTTCGCTTGGCCGATGTCTATCTTTGTATTGTAGTATTTCATTCCTAATAATAGGATAATTATGTAAGGATGATTTTAAAAATGAAATGAATTGAATTCAAAAGGCTTTAATTATGAAAAAATTCACTCCAGTCGTTAAAGTTAAAGGATTTGCGATACAGCAAACCAGAAGGCTGAGTGAAAAAACACTTGATAAAACACAAATTGCAAGTATTTTTTTCACAGAAGTTGCCGACGTTTTCATCTTCATTACCGTACTAATAAAAGAAACTTTTTCGCGCGATTTTGAGTTCAGAGAGTTTCTGCGCCAGTGTTTTCAGATTGGATACAAAACTTTACCCTTAGTTTCAGTTACCGGAGCTATTATGGGCTTGGTGCTTACCATTCAGTCGCGCCCCGTTCTGGTCGATTTTGGTGCTGTTTCCCTGCTACCGGGAATGGTAACCATATCGCTGATCAAAGAAATGGGACCGGTAATTACTGCATTAATATGTGCTGGCAAAATTGGCTCGGGAATGGGAGCAGAGTTGGGTTCGATGAAGGTGACTGAGCAGATAGAAGCCATGGAGGTTTCCTCTATCAACCCGATGCGTTATTTGGTTGTTACCCGTGTAGCTGCTGCAACGCTGATGATTCCTTTACTTGTCTTGTATGCCGATGCACTCGGAATTTTAGGAAGCTGGGCAGGAGCTAATATTAAAGGCAGCGTAAGCTTTGTCTTGTTTTTTTCGCAGGCTTTTAGCTCGGTCAGTTTTATTGATTTTCTGCCTGCCGTTATAAAATCGTTTTTTTTCGGCGCAGTAATCGGCCTGGTAGGATGTTATCAAGGTTATAACGCAGGGCGTGGTACCGCAAGTGTTGGCATTGCTGCCAATTCGGCGGTGGTAATCGCTTCTCTCCTTGTAATTGTAATCGATTTGATTGCCGTTCAAATAACTGATATGATGACTTTATGACACTATATAATCAACATATAACCCAGCGTGAAGAGGCCGTGATCAAGATAGAAAATCTCGGCAAATCGTTTGACAATCAACAGGTTTTAAAAGATGTTACTTTGCAACTTTTTAAAGGCGAAAACCTCGTGGTGCTTGGTAAATCCGGCAGTGGAAAATCTGTATTAATAAAATGTATTGCCAGGTTATTCAATTCTGATTACGGAACAATCAATGTTTTTGGTCAGGATGTAACGGCTTTGCAACGGGAAGAACTGAACGAGCTCAGAAAGAAAATTGGTTTCT
>CAZOEV010000250.1:0-4833 GCA_964578915.1 uncultured Lentimicrobiaceae bacterium | reverse complement strand
TCTTGTTTTTAGAACCCGTAAATCAAAGCCAGCAACCTTTGCTACCCCATCAATAGCAGGCAGTTCAGCGTATAAAGTCTTGAGCAACGATGACTTTCCGCAGCCGGTTTTACCAACCAGGTACACAAATTCCCCGGTATTAATATTCAGGTTGACATTGGCCAATACCAAGTTGTTTTTCTGAAAAATTGAGAGATTATTTAACGATACTACCGACTCTGTCATAGTTGAAATTTTTACCCTTCAAAAGTATAAAAAATAGGACGATTAAGGTGGAATTTTTAAATAAGCCGAGAGCAACATACAAATCGGCTTCTGGACTGCGCTCGAAGACTTTCGATTCTGCGATGCATAACGTTTATTATCAATGGATTAAAATCAATAAATAATAATTTAAAACAGAACTCAAGGTGATCGAGCCGAGAATACCTCTCTCTATGACGGCCGCGACAAAATATACGCCAAACTTCCAATAAGAACTGCATACGCAAAGCCAGCCGCGATTGGGGGCATCCCGGCGAAATAAATAATAATTGCGCTAACAGAAATACCGGTGGTAGCCAACACTTTAGCTGGTTTTGAGATGGCGCGTTCTTCGCGCCACTTAACCACTGGTGGGCCAAAGCGGGGATGATTTAGTAACCAATGTTCTGCTTTTTCAGAGCTCTGACTAAAAAAGTATGCTGCCGTTATAAAGAAAACTGTGGAAGGCAAAACCGGCAAAAATGCACCTAGAATACCAATTCCGGTAAAAAACAAACCAATCGAAAATTTCATCCAGCGCATACAAATACTATTTGCTAAAGATTTGCCTCCTCGGCTAGTAAGGGCTGGTAAGCCAGGTTTTTCTTAAAAAACGCAACAACATAGCTACAGACAGGAATTATTTTGACATTATTTTCACTGGCATATTCAATTAAGGCAAGCACCAATTTTTTGGCAACTCCCTGTCCGCGTAGCTCAGGTTTAACTTCTGTGCTATCTGCTGAAATGCGGTCAGCGCCATGTTTTGAAAAGTCAATATGTGCTTTTGGTGATGTTTTATCTCCTAAATAAAACATTCCTCCATTTGCTATTTCAATAAAATGAATTTCCTTAATGTCCATGCTTTTTAATATTTATCATTTAACACCAAAATAGCTTATAATGTTCGATAAATTAGCTGTCCTACCTATTTGCCAAAAAAAATCAGCAAACTGCATCAGGAAAAACCTTGAACAGACTGCTGACTAAATCTTAAGACTAAAATAGCTTTACAGCAGCGGATCCACTGAAAGCGCAATAATCATCACCAGAACAAAGTAGTTAATCCGCATAAAATAATAGAAAGGGTTGAGTGGTTTTGTTTGCTTTTTTAGCAGACTGGCAAATACGCTGATTAGCCAAAAAACCGATATCAAAATTACCAACGTAATACTTATGTGTGTAGTGATTCCAAATAAAGGGAGCATAAGGGCCGAAACGGCTGTAGCTAAAGTCCAAAGGAAGGTGATATATCTTATTTCTAATTCGTTATATCGCTGCGTGATAGAAGGATAGCCAGCCTTTTCATATTCTTTGCCATACTTAAGGATAAGCAACCAAAAATGTGGCACTTGCCAGATAAAGAAGAAAAATGCGATCACAAATGCCCGTGGATCAAATACATCGCCACCACCGGCAACCCAACCAACAATTGGAGGAATAGCACCAATAACAGAGCCAGGAATAACCGCAAAAGCCGTTTTACGCTTCATAGGGGTGTAGATTCCGTTATACCAAATCAGCGCCAACAATCCGAGTTGAAAACCTACAAAATCAGAGCCTAAGTAAATCAAAAATGAACCGATAGCCACCATCACAAAGGCAATAATCAAGGTGCCTGTTTTGCTTATTCTTCCCGACGGTATAGGCCGATTTTCAGTACGTTTCATCAACCCATCGCGGTCGCTGTCCTGAAAGTGGTTTAAGGCTGAAGAACCACAAGCCAGAATAAAAATTCCGATGGTGGGTAAAATCATGCCAGAATCAAAACTACCGCTAGCCAATAAATAACCGGCAATTGTTGTGAGGGCAACAGCAAAAGTGATTTTTACTTTGCTTAGCTCAGCGAGCAAAGCAAGTTTTTCTTTTATCATCTTATTCTAAAGTTTTGATGTAATCAATAATATGGTCAATCTGCTCATCGTTAAGCACATCAACATACGAAACCATCAATCCCTTCATATAACCCTGAACAATATCAGCATTAGGCTCTTTAATAGAGCGGCTGATATATTCCTCATCAATAGTAATTTCGCGCTCTTCACCATCGGTAAGCACAACCTCGGTTTTACCGAAAATACCTTTAAAAGATGGTCCGATAATTTTACTTCCGTCCTGCGAATGGCAGGTTAGGCAGGCGTTCTGTTTTAGCAAACTAAGACCTGGATGTTCATCGGTAATGGTAGGAGCACTCGTAAGCCATGCATTGTATTCTGAGTCAGAAACTACAGTAACACTCGAAAGCATATACGAATGTAATTGTCCACAATATTCTGCGCACAACACATCGTAACGTCCTGCAATCGTGGCTTCAAACCACAAATAGTTGTTACCATTGGGCACCATATCTTCTTTGAGCCGGAAAGCAGGAACATAAAAACTATGCAGTACATCGCGCGAGTTGAGATTGAGTTTTACAGGTCGGTTGATGGGCACTACCAATGAATCGGTAACTTTACCGTCAGGATATTCAAAGGAAAATTTCCACATCTGGCCGTAGGCCTCAATTTCTATGGCGCCATCAGGAACGTTACGCATGGGCTTATAACCCATCCATCCGTAGTAAAACATCACCAGCACAAGCAATGTAGGAATAGCCGTCCACACCACTTCCAGCGTATAGCTACCTTCAATATTTGTGGCTTTGGGGTTACGTTTTTTACTGTAGCGAAACACAAAATAAATCATCACTACGGTAACACCGATGAGGAAAAAGACGGAAATTCCAAAAATAATATAAAGGGACAAATCTACGCCTTCGGCAAAAGTTGAAGCTCCAGTTATCATAGCTTTTAGCGGTTTAAATATTCAATGCTGGTGAGGACCGTGAAGGCCACAAAAAGTATAGAAACAACAAGCACCAGCCAGGTATAAATTTTTTTGTCGTACTTGAGGTGCATAAAATAATAAGCAACCACCACTACTTTAACCGTAGCAATTAGCAGCGCTGTGAAGACTGATAAGCTCCGCAAATCGGCACCAAATACGGAAATAGCAACGGTAATAAAAGTTAGCAGCAACAAAGCCAATAGTGTGCTAAAATGCTCTTTATAAGAACTGATATGCACTTCCTGCTTTTTTTCTTCGGGTTTATGATCAGTAAAATTACTCATGATTTTTGCGCATTAATGGATGAGATAAAATAACGGAAACAAATAAATCCAGATTAAATCGACAAGATGCCAGTATAGCCCAGAATTTTCGGTAAGCGAGTAATTGTCTTTATTAATAAGCCCTTTTTTGGTGCGATAAATGGCAAATCCAATAATAACTCCTCCGATAATAATATGCAGCGCATGCAGGCCTGTCATAAAAAAGTACAAGAAGAAAAACAGACTTTCGCCCGGAGGAAGGCTATCGTAAACAGCTTGTCCGGGAAATAATCCGTGATGAATCTTGGCCGACCATTCAAAGTATTTCACAATTAAGAACACTATTGCAAGCACTACCGTTAAAATCAAAAGCTGTATCGAGAGCTTGCTATTTCCTTTTTGAATAGCTGTGATAGACATGGCAATTACCATACTACTCACCAACAAAACTACCGTATTAAATGTACCCATCCAAACGTCCAGCTCAAATGAAGCGAGCAAAAACGCTTCGGGATTGAGGCTACGGTAAACCATATAAACGATAAATAAACCGCCAAAAAGCAAGAGTTCGGTGAATAAAAACAACCACATCCCCATTTTCGAGGCTTCGGCATCTCTGTTATGCCCCGAATTAGGAAGGCTAAATCCGTGTGCGTGTTCCATAGTTATTCTTTTATTTCTGGTTTATGGTCATAATCATAAGGGCCGTTTTTCGGTAATACCGGCATGCGGTCGAAGTTTGGCACAGGTGGTGGAGACAAGGTTTGCCATTCCAAAGTAATCCCTGTTTTCCAGTAATTGCGGCCTATAGGCTCTCTTTTGCGCCAAGCACCAGCAATCAGGTTGCCAAACATAAGCAACAGTCCAGTGGCTAAAATCCAGGAGCCATAAGTACTTAGCATATTTGGCACATGAAATTCAGGAAGATAATCGTAGTAACGACGCGGCATTCCCATCAGCCCAACCACCAACATCGGGAAATAAAGCAGGTTGAATCCTATAAAAAGAATAAAGAAAGCGATATTGGCAACGAGTTTATTATACATCCGACCCCACATTTTTGGATACCAATAATGAAGTGCGCCGAAAAAGGCAAAACCGGTTCCACCAAACATCACATAGTGGAAATGGCCAACAACAAAATAGGTGTCGTGCAAATGAATATCAGCAGCAAGCGCACCCAGAACAACGCCTGTAAGTCCGCCAATCATAAACTGAAAAATGAATGCTAGTGCATAAAGCAAAGGCGGCTGCACATCAATAGAGCCTTTATAAAGCGTTGCCACCCAGTTAAATACTTTTATCGCCGTTGGGATAGCCACTAAAAATGTCATAATAGAAAATACGATTCGTGCCACACCGCTCATCCCTGCAGTAAACATGTGATGTCCCCACACAAAATAGCCAACAAAAGCAATAGCTAAAGATGAAAAAGCAATGGCTTTGTATCCAAAAATGGTTCGATTAGCAAATGTGGGCAGCAATTCGGAAATAATTC
>CAZOEV010000249.1:0-4840 GCA_964578915.1 uncultured Lentimicrobiaceae bacterium | reverse complement strand
CCAACACGAATAGAAAAACGACAATAGCTCCCACATAAACAGGACCACTTGTTCCGGGTTGATCGCCCCAATAAGCATTTTGTTGGGATAAGGCTTGTCTCAAACCTCTTTCTGCCTTTTCAAGTTCAGGATGACTAGCACCAAGAGCTGCCGTGCCACCACCTTTGGCATTGGGGATAAGTAGCGACCAAGTTTCACCAACCCCATAACTCCAATGGGTGATATACGAACGATCGAGGCCTTGTGTTTGATCAGTAACATTTTTTGACAACACAGGAGTGCCGCGCATGGTGTCTTTGCCGTAATTATAGGTAGCATAAAGATTTGTGCTATGCGTAAGCACAGCCAAAACAGCTCCTAGGAGTAGAAAGGCACTTGCTCTAAAAAAATGAGGAAGGGTTTTAAATCTGATTGCATCTGCTAATTGAACAATGGCTAAGATAACGATGATAAGCAGCAGATAATAAGTAATTTGCAAGTGACCGGCTTCTATTTGCAGCGCCAATGCAATAGCGGCCAACAAAGCTCCCCATAAATATTTACCTTTATAAGCTAGAATAATCCCCGCCAAAACCGGCGCCATGTATCCGATGGCATAAGCTTTTGATGTATGCCCTGCCCCAAGGATAATAAAAAAATAAGATGAAAAAGCAAAGGCTATCGCACCTGCCATACTCAGCCAGGGATTGATGCCAAGCACCAACAGAAGCACAAAAAAGCCAAGCATATAAACGAATACAGCATTGGCAGGGTAAGGCATTCCAAGTTGAACCACCTTTTTTACGTAGCGTATCAGGTTATTGCCATAAACTACCGAGATTTGCCATGCTGGCATACCACCAAACATAGAATTAGTCCAAAGTGATTCCTCACCAGTTTGCTCGCGAAAATCAACAATTTCTTTTGACATACCTTTAAACATAGCGATGTCGTGTTGTTCAAGTCGTTTCCCCTCAAGTAGCGGATTGAAATAAGCAAAACTGATCACAATAAAACTCAGAATAGCAGTGACGACTGCTAAAAGGTAGTTAAACTTTAAGTTATTTTTTTGATTCATCTGGGGGATTGTTGTCATTAATTTCTTCGAAATCAACATATTCACCAATATCAGGATCAACGCGTGTATGCGCATTTTCCTTATACTTTACTTTGACTTCACCTTCTTGTTGATGGGAATTATTTTGAGGACTCTGCCCCATATTGCGCTGCATTTTGCGAAAATATCGGGCTAATAACCAAGGTAAGCCATACCTCAAAAACAACTTAAAAGCATAATAGGCGAAAATTACCCAAAAAATAAATAGCAAAAAACTCTCCATTGGGAATGCTTTAAACAAGAATGATTGCTTGCGAAATTAGGCTTTTTTCAGAAAACAGCAGCAAGGCTTTAACACTTTTTAGCTAGTTCAGTAACTGAGAAGCAATAAGCTTGACAACAGTACACAACAAAACAGAAGGCAATGAAAAACATCACCTTCTGTTTAAACCTTAAATAAATATAAAAACGGCCAACCGGCGGTTTACATTTCGTCGGAAACCGTTAATTTTTTTCTACCTTTAGCTCTTCTTGCTTTAACTACTTTGCGTCCGTTGGCAGTAGCCATTCTTTCTCTGAAGCCGTGCTTGTTGCGGCGCTTTCTGTTTGATGGTTGAAATGTACGTTTCATCGCTCAATATTTTTTTCAGGTCTATTATTCGCCAACAGCCTGCTGCCATTTGGCTTGATTACTTATCTAAAATCGGAGTGCAAAAGTAATGCTATTTTTTTATCTTACAAAGAAACTCCGAAGTTTTTTATGAAACTCGCACTAAATGCAAAAAACAAGAATTTTAGAATAGCTTACATCAAATTTCTTTCTCATTAATAACTTTATACACTCTGATTTCATAAAAAAATATTGCTATCACATAAATATTTAAAGCACATTTATTTTACAAACTCTTCAATTAAACCATACTTTGAGGGGTGGACAAAAAAACAATTCCTTACACCATTATCTTTATCCCGTTTAATAGTTTTAACTTTTTCTAAACCAACCTCCGTATGATTATAAAATTCATAGCCATATAAAATGAATATTGATTCTAACTCTGATTCAATGGTGTTAAATAAAGTTTCACAAATAACTATAGGTTTCATTTCTTTCAAGATGTCACCAGCATGCTCCAAAATAAAATACTCTGTTCCTTCAGTATCCATTTTTATAAGATCGATATTATTTTTCTCAAACTCCTTAACATATTGATTAAGAGTCGTTGTTTTGACAATTTGAGGTATAAAATTCCTTCCAGTTTTTTTACTTCCGGCATTACCTTCACCCGCCAAATTGTGTTGCAAATAGGTGTATTTTTTGTTTTGAACTTCGTAAAAAGTAATTTCTCCCTCTTGGTGTGATAAAGCCAATGATTCAATTTTGATATTTTTAAATTGGTTGTTTTTTACATTCTCCATAAAATAAAAAAGGGGTCCCATAGCTGGTTCAAATCCAACAACTTTCACGTCTTTATTTTCCCATTCAGCAAGAAGAGAATAGTACCCAATATTGGCTCCAATATCATAAAAAACAGAAACTTTTTTAATCAGTTTTACAAAGATATCTGTGTATTCAAAATTTTTAAAGCCTTCCCAAAACAGGAGATGCGTGATATAGCATGTTTGGTTCGTTTTAATTTTTAGACTACCTCCTTCACCATTCCTTATCTTGATTGTTCCAGATGGCGGAATTTTAATTTTATTGGGTAAAATAGGAAGTAAAAATTTGTTGATATTTCTGAGGATTTTATTTCCTGTCTGATTATAAATAGTTTTGTAAACCTCTTGTTTCATGGTAATTCATAATTTTCTTTGAAGGCTGATACATACTTTTATGCTGGCGATGAAAGATAAATCCTTCAACGCTCAATAACTTATACTGGAAATAAATTGCCAATTTTCACAATAAAACCCGCTATATCGTAATGCTTTATAGCAGCACTAATTAGTTATTTACAATTATTTTCTTTGAAGTTCTTATACCATCAAGCATCAAAAAATAGACTCCGTTTGGAAGAAAATCACAAACCACAGATATCGAATTACTATCTATTACATTAGGTTGTTCAACTTTAACTATTTGTCCATACATATTAATTAATTGAATCTGTTTAATTGTAGACATATCAACTGTTGAAGACTCAACAATGAAACTCCCGTTTTTCGAAATTGGGTTTGGATAAACTGAAACCTTGAAACCTGAAGTTGGGGTATTGATCCCTAAGGTTGCATTAACGAGTTGCAAGGTATCCGTAACAACTTCTAAATCTTCTGAATAGCCATTACAAGCAAGTATAAGGTTAATGGTTTTGGAATTTAAATCCTCTGGGCCAGGGTAATATATTGGATTTTCTATGGATGTATCTGAAAAATCACCGTCTCCCGTTGTACTCCAATTAAGCGAAGTGTATAATTTTGCCATTCCTGAAATCTGGACATCTACTGTTGATGGCGAAATTATTTGATCCAAGCCAGCCTCAACCAAAGGCACTGGTATTCCTTCTTGCAAATAGGCTTCTCTAATTTCATCGGGATGGAGCATTCTCTCAAAAATTCTAATATCATCCATGGCACCATAAAAATACTGTGTTCCATCGACTCTTCTACCGATATTTCCAATAAAATCATCTCCAAAATAAGGTGCTTGAACATTTAGAGTTGAACTTTTTACCAGCTCACCATTTATATAAAGTTCGAGTATTTGTTCATTACGGATATAGGTAATATGCATCCATTCACCCTCCACACTTGGAGTCTGCATATTTACAACGGCATGAGTTTGATCAGCATGATAACCACCACCTAACCATCCCAAATGGTCATTTAGTGAATAGTGGTTTGTATTCATTAAAAAATGATCAATTCCATAACCAGTTCCAATGGATACTAGCACATCGCTTTCGCCATAGGGAGGATTAGCATATACTTTTACCCAAAGGCTATAACAGTATTCAGGCCTGGAAAAATAGGGACAATCCATTTCAATATAACTATCATAGCCATTAAAGGAAATTGCTGAATTTCTTTGACCATTTCTGTCTGTAGTTAACCCAACATTATGAAGAATTCCATGGGTTTTATGCGCACCTACATCATAAATCGTATCATCTGAAATTGCCTGCTCAACAGGATAATACAGAACCATTTCATAAAGACTGTATTGAGCAATTGCACAAATATTTATAAGAAGCATTGCAATTAGGAAGTAGTACTTTTTCATAATTTTGGTTTTAACTTAATAGCGAATAGCTTTAATTGCTGTAAAGGTATTAATTAATTTGCAAAAATTTTATAATTTGTTAATTTAAGTTAAACTATTTTGAAAAATTGATGACTGTCAGTTTAATGTAAAGTATAAATACTGAATGTAAGAAGCTTCTAAAAGGTATATATTTATAGCCATTTCTTATCAATGCATGAGCTAGATAAAGCGGAAAACTCATTATTCTTCGATCATTTATACTATTGTTTTTTTGAACTTATTGTCTGTTCCGAAAAAATCTGTTTATTATATCTATTTCCAACAAATCAAAAAAGGAGAACAGCCTAAACTATTCTCCTTCTAATTTTCTTCACGAAAACCTATTTCTTAGGTGCGTGTTTCAATGTTTCTACCAGGTATTCCCAGAATAATCCTACCGTATCCACATTTACTTTTTCGTCGGGTGAGTGCGGATGGCGGATTGTCGGCCCAAAGGAAATCATATCCCAGTTAGGATAGGCTCCTCCGAGGATTCCACATTCCAAACCGGCGTGTATAACCTTCACTTCTGGCACGCGGCCATATTTGTTATTATAAACATCTTT
>CAZOEV010000248.1:0-4842 GCA_964578915.1 uncultured Lentimicrobiaceae bacterium | reverse complement strand
CAAAAGACTTTCTGTCAAAATTAAGAAATTTGTTTTAAACTTTCGCAATCGGTTGCGCTCAATTGCTTATTTAAAATGATTTTAAGCTGAATGGCTATTGTGCGCTCAAAAAATAATATTTATGAGTGCTAAAAAAAGTAGCTAACCGACACCAGCAGTCTTACATTGTTTACTGTTTGATTATCTGTAAAATACGATTTCTCGTCCTTTTTACCGTAAACTGCTTCTGTATATTCTAGCTCAGCACCCATTTCGAAAGCGCCTGTGCGATATGCAAGCCGAGGCATAATGCGTCTTACCGATTGGATATCATCATTGCGGCCATAAAATTGTCCTTCAATGGCTTGTGATTTAGTGTAAGGAAGGTTCTCGGTATAACCTGCAAATAGGGAGAAATTCCAATTTTTGTGTTGTCTCAAAACCTGAATCCATACTGAAAACAAAGGAGCGGGTGCATATTTTTTGGTATGCAAAACTGTGTCAATAATATGCTCATAATATCCGCCAAGCATCAAATGATCGCTCAGGTTTTGGCCATAAAGCGCTGCTGTTTTTACTGTCCAGTTTTTTTGCTCATATTTCCCAAAGACTACAGCAGAAAAGCTATTGATCACAGCATCCGAAACATATTGATTATTATTGAAAATAGCTGTTTTTTCAGGTTTTAGTTTTTTATAATCCAGTCCTGCGCCAACAATAATGTTGTGGGTGTGATACTGCAATTGTAAGTGCAGATTGGGTAATTTGGCATCGCGCATGTATACAGAACTTGGACCTACAGGGCCACTGCTTACAAAATCGCGTTGTGAAGCAGCTACAGCAATCAGTTTGAGCTTTTTTGAGGTAAAAGTTACACGAATTTGATTGTGCCTCGAAAACGGGTGAAATGGGGCGCCAGTATTGAGATTAAAAGTAGTAGGACGGCATTCAATCGTGTTTATTGGATGCCAGTATTGGCCAGCTAAAACAGCAATATTTTCCCATCCTAGTCGAATATAAGCTTCGCGCAAGCGAAAACTGTTGTTTTCAAAATTTGATGCACCGGTAAAATCACCTTCAATAACAGCAAAAGGTTTAGCACCAAGCACTTTAGGTCCTTGCATAGTGAGCCTTAAGCGGCTTGTCATCGAAAGCTGATTGAAATCGCCACTGGCATTCATGTCATTTCCATCGGCATCAAAAACACGCTTTTTGGGATAAAGACTAAGCATGTGCTCCCTCGCTTCAATGATTTGGCGGCTGTCTGCAAAAAGCTGCGTGCTCACAAAACCATTCAGGTCGATTTTTATTTTGGTGCTGTCATTTTTTTGATTTCCGAATGCGGCAGAAAAGGAAGTTATCGCCAACACAGCCAGCGCAATAAGTGATTTATTACTCATGCAGGAGTTTCTTTTTTCTGTGTGGCAAAGCTCAATATTACGCCCAAAGCCACGCCTAACGCGGCAGCAAAGAGTACTTGATAATCGGGTGGTAATAAAAAAGTGATGGTGTGCGCGGGAATCCAGAAAAATGGAATGGTTTTTTTGAACACAAAATTCCATTGGGTATCCCAGTCGAGTTCGCGGAAAATTTTCCGCACATTGATCGGGCTGAAAAAGCCTCCAATGCTTCCGCCAGTTTGGATGATATGTGTGTCCGTAACTTTGTGCGTGGTCATCATCACCGGGGCGTAGGTGAGGTTCATGGCTGCGCTGATAGAAAAAGCCACGAGTAATGCCGACCAGCTAAGCCCTGAAGCCAAAACGGTTTGTGCATTTTCCATGCCTAGATAGGCCAATAAAATAGGTGTTCCACTTGCAAAGATTACGAATGCCATTTTGATGGTGAATCCGAGAAATCCCCAGACGATAGCGCGCGGAATCAGTCCGAAACCTTTGCGGTTGTATTTCCCTGTTCTGATGCGCAAAGCCAGTGATTCGCCAAAGGTAGAAAGCAATGCAAACTTGGCAAAACTCATCCACATGCCGTGGTTGGCGTTGAGGTTTTCGTAACCGGTTTTAAATCCGGGAATAAACAAAAAAGCGGCAATAACAGCGGCAATAACCAGCAAAATAATCCAGTCTTTCAGTTTCATTCGCGGCTATTTTTCTATTCTGATGCGGGCATCCACAGCAACAACATCTTTAGCGTTGCCCAACAGCGGATTCATATCCATTTCGGCAATTTCTGGCGCAATAGAGAGTAGTGCCGATAGACGAACCAGAATATCTCTCAGTTTTTCTTCGTTGATGCCTGCTTGGCCACGCACTCCTTTTATTATAGGATAACTTTTGATCGACCGAATCATATTTTTTGCTTCATCAGCAGATAGTGGAGCCAGTGCAGAAGCCACATCTTTAAGCACTTCGATAAAAATTCCGCCCAGCCCAAAGAAAATCAGGTGGCCAAAATTTCCTTCTTTGCTTGCACCGGCAAATAGCTCAGTACCTTTCAACATAGGCTGCATTAGAATGGCCGTGGTGTCTTTGATTTTCATCATCCGATCGAATTCTGCCAACACATTTTCTTCTGTTTTGATGCCCAGCACAACGCCACCAACATCAGATTTGTGAACAGGGCCAATAACTTTCATCACTAGTGGGAAGCCAAGTTTTGTGGCAGCGGTGGCGGCTTCTTCACGGGTTTTGGCAACGGCTTCGCCAGCGCGGGCAATGCCGGCGGCATCCAGTAATTGGCTTACCTGTTCCGGAGTTAAATAGCCTGATTCACAGTTTTCTATAATTTTTCTGATTGTTTCAGTATCAATATTAGCAAGAGCTTCCGCTGCTTTTGCAGGTTTTGCTGTTTTATAAACTTTCGATAGTGCCCTGCCTAGATTTACCTCGTCAGGGAAGTTAACCCTGCCTTTCGATAAGAAAAATTCTACTTCTTTTGCGGCAGTAAGTGTGGAAGGCAATACAGGAAATAGTGGTTTTTTTACACTATTCATTTTTTGATGAAGAACTTCATACACGTCAAAAATTTCAAATAGCCCTGGCGTTCCAAAAATAACGACAATTGCATCAATATGATCAAAATCCTGGTCGCAGGCATCGACAATGATGCCGAGCTGTTCGGCTGTTCCTGTTGCCAAGAAGTCTATCGGGTTAGCAACTGAGGAACCGGGAAATAACTTTTCTTTCAGTATTTCAGCTTTTTCTCCGCTGATGGCAGGTATTTCGAGGCCTCCTTCTGAAAGCGCATCGGTAAGCATCACGGCGGGGCCACCGGCATGGGTGATGATAGCAATACGTTTGCCTTGCATTTCGGGATGCATAAATACGGAGGCTACAGTAATCAACTCTTCGCGGCCATGGCATCTTACGATGCCGGCTTTTCTGAAAAGCGCATCTACGGCAGTGTCTGAACTAGCCAAAGCGCCTGTGTGAGAGGAGGCTGCACGACTTCCGGCTTCGCTACTTCCCGCTTTGATGGCAGCAATTTTGCAGCCTTTTTTTATCAATGAACGGGCGTGTTTAAGTAGCTTTTGTGGATTAGAAATGGTTTCAATATAAAGCAGTTTTACTTTTGAATCCTTTTCTGCATCAAAAGTTTCATCCATATATTGCAAAACTTCTTCCACGCCCATCTGAGCGGAGTTTCCAAGGCTGTAAACACTGGCAAAGCTGAGCCCGTTGGGGATTCCGGCTTCCATAATAAAGCAGGCTGTGGCACCCGATCCGGAAATAAAATCACAGCCTTTGGGGTTTAATTTTGGAATAGGTTTGGTGAAAATGCTGTGGTGATGTGGTGTTAAAATTCCCACGCAATTAGGGCCGATTAGTGAACCATTTACTTTGTTGATACTGGCAACAATATGGTCTTCCAGTTGTTTTCCAGCTTCACTTTCTTCGCTAAAACCTGCTGAAAGTATAATAAAAGCGCGGGTATTATTATCGGCAATCAAGGCATCAACCAGATCTGGGATGTATTTGGCTGCGATGGCGATTACTGCCAAATCTGCATCAGGCATATCTTTGTTGGATGCATAACTTTTAATACCCTGAATGCTCGATTCTTTTGGATTCATTACATAAAGTCCTCCGTCGAAGTCTCCGTCGAGGATATTTTTCAGGACTTTACCGCCGGGTTTTTGAATATCATTGGATGCGCCAATAACTACAATGCTTCTTGGATGCGTTAATGCTTTGTTAATCATGTCTTTAATTATTGTTTATTTATTAACAATATTAACAACAAAAGTAGCAAATTGACTGGAAGAGGCAGCCTTGAACCCGTATTTAGAATGAATACAAAAAAGGCAGATCAAAAAAGATTGACCTGCCTTTCACGGATTTATTGGATTTTACTTTTATTCTAACATAATTGAAAGCGCCACCACGCCAACGCCAACATTGGTAACGAGGACAGGCGATGCTTCCTGAATAAACACAGGTTCTTTTCCACCAGTTAATTCTTTTACCTGGTCGGCATACCATTGCGCTGTTTCTAGGTTATCGGCATGAGAAATGGCATAACCCCACACTTTTTTGTCGCCAACAAAACGGGTCATTTCTTTCATAACCATTTTCATGCTAGCTTTTTCATTTAGAGGTTTGCCGAATACTTCTGTTTTACCATGGGGTTTTACTTCAACAATAGGTTTAATACCTAAAAGTTTTCCCATCAAGCCTTTTGAATAGCTAACTCGGCCACTTTTTACCATGTATTTCATGGTTTTGGAAGTAACAAGGATGCGGGTATTGTTAGACCAGTCGGGGATTTTATTAACAATCTCGTCATGTTCCATACCGAATTCGATAGCCATTGCTGTACGAAACACAATCAATCACAGTGCACAGGTAAGTATTTTGCTGTCAACTACATCAATTTTCGTGCTGCTTTCTTTGCTTATTTTTCGAG
>CAZOEV010000247.1:0-4854 GCA_964578915.1 uncultured Lentimicrobiaceae bacterium | reverse complement strand
GCTCCAAAAGCCCGACCTGATTCTCTTGGATGAGCCTACCAACCACCTGGATATTGAGTCGGTTCAATGGCTCGAAGATTTTTTAATCAATCAGGCCAAGGCGGTTATTGTGATTTCGCACGACCGCACTTTTATTGACAATATCACCACGCGTACTATTGAAGTTACGATGGGTCGTATATACGATTATAAGGTAAACTATTCGCAATATTTAGTGCTGCGTGATGATCGGCGACGCCAACAGCAAAAGGCCTTTGACGAACAGCAGAAAATGATTGCTGATAACCAAGATTTCATCGAAAGATTCAGAGGAACTTATTCTAAAACCAACCAGGTGCAATCACGGGTTAGAATGCTTGAAAAATTGAAGATTCTGGAAATCGACGAGGTGGACACTTCCCATTTGCGGCTGCGTTTTCCGCCGGCTCCACGATCTGGCAACTATCCTGTTATTGCTAATAATGTCTCCAAATCTTATGGCGATCACGTAGTTTTTTCGGATGTTTCGTTTACGCTGGAACGCGGTGAAAAGCTTGCTTTTGTTGGCAAGAACGGCGAAGGAAAGTCCACGCTCGTAAAAGCGATAATGGAGCAAATTGAGCATGGCGGAAGTTTGACTTTGGGTCACAATACCATGGTAGGCTATTTTGCACAAAACGAAGCCTCGCTGTTGGATGAATCCATCACCGTTTTTCAAACCATTGATGATATTGCCAAGGGCGAAATTCGCACTAAAATCAAGGATCTTCTGGGTGCTTTTATGTTTGGCGGCGACGATCTGGATAAAAAAGTGAAGACACTCTCCGGCGGTGAGCGCACCCGACTGGCGATGATCAAACTGCTGCTAGAACCCTATAATTTGCTTATTCTTGATGAGCCTACCAACCACCTCGATATGCGCACTAAGGATATTCTGAAGCAGGCACTTCTGAAATATGACGGCACGCTGATATTGGTTTCGCATGACCGTGATTTCTTAGATGGCCTGATTACTAAAATCTACGAATTCGGCAATAAGCAAGTGAAGCAACACCTGGAAGGGATTCAGGAGTTTTTAGCACGCAAAAAGATGGAGAATTTGCGTGAGTTGGAGGTTAAAGGATCGTAAGGAGGCATATTATATTACGCCCTTTCAGGGCTTTGGTCTTCGTCAGGCTTCGCAGCCTTCATCCTGCTTCGCAGATCATCCCGCTGCGCAGAATGTTAAGTTATTACGCCCTTTCAGGGCTATTCCTTCCCAATACACCGATTAATAGTATAAGCTACTTTCATAGCTGCGAGCCCATAGCCCCAAAGGGGTGTAATACCAATAACATCCCGCAAAGCGGGATGCTAAGCTAAGCGAATCCATCAAAAGCCCTGAAAGGGCGAAATAACTAATCCCAAACATACCTCTCGTCATATTCAACATGATACTTTTTTAGAATGGCACGGTATTCTACCTTAAATGTTTTTTTGCTGTGATGCTTGTGTTGATCTTCGATGTATTTGATCACGATATCTACTTGTGATGGGTTAACCGAAAAGGCGCCATATCCATTTTGCCAATAAAAGCGCTTGTATGCATCGCCTTTGGTTTTTATCCATTTTGAAGAATGTGATTTGACTTCTTCCATTAGCTTCATTAAAGCTATTTTTGGGGATAGCCTACAAAGAATATGGATATGGTCTGTGTAGCCACCAACTATTAATACCTGGCATTTAAGTTTATTACAAATGCCTCCGAGATAACTGTGCAGTTCAGCTTCAACTGGAGGATGAATGAAATGCTCCCGGTGCTTTGTGCTAAAAACGAGATGCACATAATTTTTTACGAGTGATTGCCCCATAGTTATTATATTACGCCCCTTCAGGGCTGTGACCTTCATCCTGATTCGCGGATCATCTCGCTTCGCAGTTCATCCCGCTTCGCAGTTCATCCCGCTTCGCGGATCATCCCGCTTCGCAGAATGTTAAGTTATTACGCCCTTTCAGGGCTGAGGTAATCATCCTGCTTCGCGTGATATTTTATATTACTTCATTCCACTTACCTATTCTTCACATACTTCTCCAGCCATTCATCTTGTTCCCACAGCAGGTGAAGTATGCTTTCTTTGGCCCTGTAGCCATGACTTTCTTTGGGCAAAACTACCAGCCGTACGGTGGCACCTAATCCTTTAAGGGCATTAAAATAGCGTTCGCTTTGCATGGGATAGGTCCCGGAATTATTATCCGCTTCGCCATGAATTAACAATAAGGGAAATTGCATTTTATCTGCATGCATAAAAGGCGACATCGTATTATAAACCTCTGGTGCTTGCCAATAATTTCGTTCCTCGCTTTGAAAACCAAAAGGCGTTAAAGTCCTATTGTAAGCACCACTTCGCGCAATGCCAGCAGCAAATAGATCGGAATGTGAAAGCAGGTTCGCCACCATAAATGCGCCATAGCTATGGCCGCCAACGGCTACCCTGTTTCTGTCAATATAACCCATGCTATCAACAGCATCAATGGCTGCTTTTGCATTGGAAACCAGCTGTTCTATATAGGTATCATTGGGTTCTTCATCGCCTTCGCCAACTATCGGGAAAGCAGCGTCATCCAATACTACATAGCCCTTGGTAACCCAATAAATCATGGAGCCATAATAGGGATAGGTAAACTCATTGGGGTTTTGCGTGTTTTGCCCCGCACTCGATTTGTCTTTATATTCCGTAGGATAAGCCCAAATAATAAGCGGCATTTTCTCCTTCTTGTTTGTGTCGTAGCCAATGGGCAGATACAAAGTTCCTGAAAGGTCTAAACCGTCAGCACGTTTGTAGTTAATTACTTCTTTATGAATGTTTTGAATACTCAAAAAAGGATTTTCAAAAGAAGTAATTTGAGTTAATTTATCCCGTTTCACATCTCTAAAATAATAATTTGGGTACTCGATTGGAGATTCAATTCTCACCAATAATTCATTTGTTTCAGGATCATAAGCTTGCAGATTTTCAATTTTATCTGTGTATTCAGACTGATAGATACGATTCGTTTTGAGGTTTTTCAAATTGATCTGATCTAAAAACGGAAACTGTCCATTTTCTGTGTAACCATCACCAAGTAAGTAGGCATTATTCTTTGATAAAGCTAAAACTGAGCTACCCATTGCATTTCTTTTTCTTACAAAATTTCCTGGGTCACTATAATTGTCCTGGTAGTTTCTGTCGGCCAAAATTGTCGGTACTATTGAATTATCAGAAGGATTGAATAGATAGCTTTTTGCATTTCTGGTATTCACCCAATAATCTTGAGCAACTGCCATGGAATAGTTGCCCCAAATGATATTGCCAAAACGGTTGATCGTTTTTAAAATGCTTCTGTCATTTCCACTAAAAGGGAATTCCATTTCAAAAACTTCGTCTCTAAAAGCTACTTCATTTTCTGGATCGCCGCCATCAAGTGCTGTAACGTAAACCAAGGTGGCAGGTTTATCATTTCGCCATTGAAAATTGCGTTTTCCGGTTCTGACAGCCATAAAACCCTGGGGCAAATCTTCAATCAATGGGACTTCTAAAACAGTTTCCACTACCTCTGCTTCCTTTGTGTAAATTGTTGTTTTTGAAGGAAATCGGTAATAGGGTACTAAATAAGAAAAGGGTTTTTCTACAGTCTCAACCATAACATAATTGCCATCTGGCGAAAAACTTATGCTGGTATAAATATCATTCTGCAGCCATTTTTTTATACTTCCATCTAGAAAAACCTGATAGATTTCTGATTGCGCAAGCTGCTCAAAATTATGCTCATCGGTTTTATTACTTAATAAATCCTGATAAGTTCTGTTTTGCGCTTTTTTTCCATCATTTACCGAAATAGTAGGCCCCGCAGGAATGGAAGTTTTTGTATTGATAAGCTCCTTTTTGCTTTCCGAAACCATTTTAACCAACAGCGATTGTCCATCTTCGAACCAATTGATCACATCGCCCACATTGGCATTTACCTTGTCGGCGGTCAATTTAGTTGCTGTGGCAGTTGCCAAATCTAACACCCACACCTCAACACCATCTGTTGTGGTATTGGTGAGTGCAATTTTTGTTTGATCCGGAGACCAGCTAATATTTGTTAGTTTAGGACTATCTGGTAAGCCTTTTACATCGACGATTTCGGCATTTTTCGTCTTTAACTCTTTGATTTTAATATTGTTAACGTAAGTAACTCTGCTTCCAATATTGGTTTTAGGATCAATACGTAAACCACCTAAACGCAGCTCTTCCTGTGAAAGTTCTTCAATGGATTTGTAAGGATTGCCTGCCAACAATAACATATAATTTTTGCCTTCATCCATTAGCACCCGCGGCGCTCTTGGCACGTCCACTAGCTCTAAAATTTCTTGCGGTGGTTGTTGATAGCTTAAACTCTCTTGCGCATTAAGCTGCGCTATTGATAATAAAATAAGTAGGTAAAAAATTCGTTTCATTTTGGTTTAATATTTATTGCAAAGCTTGTGTATAAGTTTTATTTGCTGATTTGGAAGTAATTTTACATCGTTTTAATAGCGCATAAAAGTAGAAATATTTCCTTATAAATCCAACTGATTTATCGGAAATTGGATTAAAGCTCAGCTCTCAAACGCTTGCAAAAAATATTTCACAACAAATTCAGAAACAGATTAATATCCTCTTTTGTGTTAAAGAAATTCGGGCTGACCCGGATATTCTTAGCTTGTAAAGTCAGCAGAATGCGCTCATTTATAAGCTTTTCGTATAATGCTTTAGTCGTGTCATAAGAAGCTGTATTGAAATGAACGATTGCTGTTCTTTCTTCCCGATTTTTGATTGGTGTAACTATTTGATAGCCTTTTTTGTGAAGTCCGGCAATTAGCAAATCGGTGTT
>CAZOEV010000246.1:0-4880 GCA_964578915.1 uncultured Lentimicrobiaceae bacterium | reverse complement strand
ATTTCATTTTGGCTTGGTATTTTTTAACAAGAGTCTGAGTAAGCAACATTTTATTCTTAAAAAGTAAAAGATGTTTGTTAACTTTGCTCGGCTAAAATAAATTCCATGGAAGATAACGTAATTAGCCTTAAAGGTATTTCAAGGCATTATAGAGTGGGTACAGAGTTGGTTAAAGCCCTCGATAGTATAGATTTAAATATCAAGCGCAACGAATATGTTGCTTTGATGGGGCCTTCAGGTTCCGGAAAATCTACGCTGATGAATCTGCTTGGCTGCTTGGATACGCCAACCGGTGGCTCTTACTTTTTAAATGGAAATGATGCCAGCCGCATGAACGACAATGAACTGGCCGACATCAGAAATAAAGAAATCGGTTTTATTTTCCAGACTTTCAACCTTTTGCCGCGCTCTACTGCACTCGAAAACGTGATGCTGCCCTTGGTTTATGCTGGCATTAGTAAGCAGGAACGCATTGAGATTGCAGAAAAAGTTTTGGCTGATGTGCAATTGAGCGACCGTGTAAAACACCGTCCCAATGAGCTTTCGGGAGGCCAGCGCCAGCGTGTGGCTATTGCACGTGCACTGGTAAATAAACCTTCCATTATTCTTGCCGACGAACCCACCGGAAACCTCGACTCAAAAACTTCTGTTGAAATTATGATTTTATTGGAGTCTATTCACAAGCTGGGAAACACAATTATTGTGGTTACCCACGAAGAAGATATCGCAAAACACGCCCACCGCATTGTGCGTATGCGTGATGGAAATATAGAATCGGACGAGATAAATACCAATATCGCAACCGTGGCTTTGCGCTAATAATAGTACATTCCTCACATTTTTATTGGAAGACTTATACGAATAAAACAATATGCCTTTAGGCTTGTTAAGTTTGAAAACACTTTGCTATGGCAGATGAAATGAAGATTTATACACGTACCGGAGACAGCGGAAAAACGGCTTTGATTGGCGGCACGCGGGTGCCAAAATACCATGATCGTATTGAGGCTTATGGAACCGTTGATGAACTAAATGCCTTTGTTGGGCTCATCCGCGACCACCAAGAAATAGACGCACAAAGCTATAAGGTGCTTATTGAAATACAGGATCGGCTGTTTACACTCGAGTCGCACCTTGCCGAAGACAAAGAAGCTATTGTTGCCAAGCCCATGCCTCCTTTGCGCGACACGGATGTGGTGCTGCTCGAAAACGAAATCGACCGCATGAATGAGAGCTTGCCTCCCTTGGCTAATTTTATTTTGCCTGGCGGTAATATACTCGTGTCCTATTGCCATGTAGCGCGCACTATATGCAGGCGTGCCGAACGTATAAGTGTTAAGCTAAGTGAGCATTATCCGTTAGAAAACATAGACCTGCGCTACTTAAATCGGCTGTCTGACTACTTTTTTGTGCTTGCAAGGTATCTTGGTCAGCAAGGTGGTGCTAAAGAAATAACTTGGAAAGCACGTTATTAGGCTTGTTGCACGATTTTTAAGTTTTTACTTGACAAGCATCAAAAAAAAATTACTTTTGCAAAAAATTTCACCTTAAATACACGTATTATGTATTGGACATTAGAATTGGCTTCAAAACTGGAAGATGCGCCTTGGCCGGCAACAAAAGATGAATTATTGGAGTGGGCAATTCGCTCAGGAGCGCCACAGGAAGTGATCGAAAATTTCCAGGAGATGGAAGATGAGGGCGAGATATACGAGCGTATTGAGGATATTTGGCCTGATTATCCTACCAAAGAAGATTTCTTCTTTCACGAAGATGAATATTAAATAAAATAAGCCGGCTGAAAAGTCGGTTTTTTTTATGCCTTGCTGAAAAAGCTAAAATTTACCCTGCCGTATTTTCTCACTTCTGTGAAGGCAGCATTTTCAGAATAATCAATCGTTATTGGGTGTTCAATCACCAAAATGCCTTCGGGTTTTAACAGTTCACTGTTTAATATTAGGTCTGCAAGCAGCTCATAATGGTTACTGTCATAAGGAGGGTCAGCAAAAATAAAGTCGAACTGTTGGCGCGTGCTGGGCAAAAATTTAAAGACATCCATCCTCAGCACAGTCAAATTGTCCATCTTTAGCTGAGTCACCGTGTTTTTTACAAAATTTACGCAGGCTTTATCCTGATCGATGGCCAGCACAGCAATACACCCACGCGAAGCCAGCTCAAAAGCAATATTTCCGGTGCCGGTAAATAAATCAAGTGCTTCAATTTCCTCAAAATCAATGTAGTTTTCTAGGATATTAAACAAGCTCTCTTTAGCCATATCGGTGGTGGGCCGCACAGGCAGATTCGCCGGAGCCACAATTTGACGGCGCTGATATTTTCCCCTTATAATTCGCATTGTGAAGTATTGAATAGTATGCTGTGCTGATGCCAGGGCAGGGTTTCTAAAACGTAACTGTAATCGAAACTTTTGTTGCGCTTGTCAAATTGAATATGGCGGATATAACGCTCGCAAATGGTGTAAATTTCTGAGCCTGATTCCATTGCTCCTGAGAACTGTACCGTCGTTTTTTCAGGATTGAGGTGTTGCTGCTCCATTGCAAAAAGCAGGAAATAAATAAAGTCTTCTTTGGTGTTAAACCTGAAAGTATTAAAAAACCTAAGTTTTTGATCGGCAAGCACCAGCATATCAAAGGCCTGATTTCTGACCTGCACGAAAACAACGGGCTCTTGTTGGATGTTTTTGTTGCCTACCAATATACTCTCAATAAAAGCACTTGACAGATGCCGGATGGTGGCATTAGCCCAAAAATCCTTGATTTTGGCTGCCAACACATTCGATAAATAATAAACCAAGGTAGCATCAGCCGTTTTGAGTGGATCTGTTACAATACGCGAGTTGTCCTGAAAAGGTTGTGCAAATGCCAAGTAGTTGCCTTTTTCTTTTTCCTCGAAAAGTGGATTGGGCACAACAATAGCTTTAAGATTGTCAACCAAAACTTTTACCTGTTGATAAGGATAGACAACCCAGTTTTGCTTCATTATGATTTCATCCAGCATGGCCGCAAGCTGCATTTCGTTGCCTAAAGCTTGAAACCGGTAATATTCGATGCCTACAAAACGTTGTTTTTCAGGCGAATAAATCACAAAAGAAAAACCATCCAAAGCTATTCGGATGGTTAATTGAAAATGCTTTGAATAGTCTTGTTTAAAAGACTTATCAATCAGACTTATTGCAGGTTTTGCCGGAGCAATCATAGTGTGATGTATCACTCCCAGTTGCCATCGGTAGAAGGCTCTGTCATGGAGCCTACCTTTAGGCCGGGATATTTTTCAATATCTTCTTCCGCAGCAATTAGATTATTAACGCGTTGTGTTTCCAATCCTTTCAAATAAGCTGAAAAAGATGCTTTGGCTTCAAAAACGCCTACACTAACTCCACCCCGATCAATAGCACCGGCGTCCATTGCAAACACTTCACCTTCACTAAAAGGAATAAAGCGCAAGTTGTTGGGATTGAAATTCATTCTTTTACCAAAAAGTGAATCAACCACTTTGACATAACCTAAAGTGTCAGAAATAGTTTTGGTAAAGGTAGTGTCTTCTGGGTCAGGGATAACTTTTACTACCGGAATTTCACCATTTGTGAGGTAGGCAAGCAAACTGTCGAAACTTGCAGTGTAATCATTGTTAGCCTGCTTGTATAACGATTGCACACTGCGAATGTCTTTGAGGCGCTGAACAACTACAACTTCTCTTTTAGCTTTTTCTTTTGTAAATTTTAACGGTTTGTTGATGCTTTCGTAAACCATGTATCCCATAAAAATGATTACGGCAAACAAAACGATTTTAAGAAGGAGGCTTTTCATAGGTCATTATTTTTCCCTGCAAATGTAAAGTTTTTTTCCAATTGAAATCGGAAATATCAAGGTCTTTAAAAAAAAACCACTTTCAGGTTGTTTTTGTGGTCATCACGTCCCTATTTAGATAGTATTTCCTGTAACACGGGTAGCATAAGTTCGGCACTGATGGGTTTGGCCATATAGGCATCGCAGCCGGCTGCAAAACAGGCTTCTTTTTCTTCGGACATAGCAAAAGCCGTTTGGGCAATAATGGGTAAGTCAGGACGCGTTTGTTTGATGCGCATAGTGGCATCGAGACCATTGAGAATTGGGAGCTGTATATCCATCAATACCAGATCGATACTTAAATTGTCGTAACAGATATTTACGGCTTCAATGCCATTTAGCGCCCGATGAATTTTGGCTTTAGTGGGCTGCAAAATAATCCGTAAAAGTTCAAAATTTGAATCAACATCTTCTACAATTAAAATCTCGCTATGACTAAAATTATACTTGGCTGCCAAGTGGTTGCTTTGTATAATTGCGGCATGTTTGGCTTGTTTGAACAAGGGCAGCGTGATGCTAAAAGTGCTACCCTGCTCAGGTGCCGATTGCAATCTGATACCTCCTCCCATCAACTGAACATACTGGTTTACAATACTTAAGCCGAGTCCGGTGCCAGAATAAATCTTTTTGCCAGCCTCGTTGAGTTTAGTAAAACGATTAAAAATATGCCGCTGCTTGTCATCTGAAATACCTATGCCTGTATCTTGCACAAAAATATTTACTGAATCTATTTTGCCTGCGGAATTAAACGTGGGTTCAAAACCGTATAATATACCGCCTGTTTCCGTAAATTTTATGGCATTGTCGAGCAAATTAATAATAACCTGCCTTAGTTTTAGCTTGTCAACTGGGGCCGTAATTTCCTGATCAGGCAGTTGTATATCCCATTTGAGATGGGTTTTGTGCCGCTGTGTTAAAATAGGTTTATAGCTGGCGTTCACTTCTTTAAAAAGCGCGTTGAGGTTGGTTTCTTGTAGTTTTAAATCGGTTTCGCCGGCCTCAATGCGGGCCAGGCTG
>CAZOEV010000245.1:0-4898 GCA_964578915.1 uncultured Lentimicrobiaceae bacterium | reverse complement strand
CGCGCGCTTTTGCGCAGGTGTGCTCCGATAATAAAATTCCGCTTTTGCTTTGTGTTCCCGAAGACAATCTCGATGCACTTTGGTTTGAAGCGCCTTTAAATCCTTGCGTGAAACTGCTGGCCACTGAAAAGGGCAGCGACTATTTTGATGCGATTCACCTATCGAACCAAATTATTGGTTTGGAAGATTTTTATGCAGAAGGCGGCGCAAAAAACGTGGCTCGGCGCGATGGCATGGGAACGACTGTACTTTCGGCAAGCACATTTATTGGCTGCATCCCTGATTATTATTTTCAGGCTATTGGAAGTGGAACCGGTGCTATTGCTGCTTGGGAAGCCAATTTACGACTTATTGAAGACGGTAGATATGGCACCCATAAAACGAAGCTGATGATTTCTCAAAACCATCCTTTTGTACCAATCCAAAAAGCCTGGGAAGCCCAATCGCGCGAGATGTTGCCTTACGAAAGTTGCGACGCGCGCCAACACGTGATAGAAATTGATGCCAAAGTGCTTTCAAACCGAAAGCCTCCTTATCCTATTATCGGAGGACTTTTTGATGCGCTAACCGATGCTGGCGGAATGGTATTGTCAGCCACCAATGCCGAAGCCAAAGCAGCAAATATACTTTTTCAGGAAACCGAAGGAAATGATTTGCATCCGGCAGCGGCCATTGCGGTGGCTTCGCTTGTTAATGCCGTAAAAGATAATCAGGTAGAAAAAGATGCCGTAATCATGCTCAATATTACTGGCGGAGGCGAGGAATTATTCAAGAAAACCCATCAGCTGCATTATTTGAAGCCCGACGCCATTTTGCCGATGGAATGCGATTTAACAGCTATAAAACAAGTACTTAGCAAATTAGACTGGAAATATTGAAACGGCAGAAAAACCAGCTTAATCTGACTTTTTCTTGCGACTGATCAGTTGTTTCACCAAACGGCTGTCTTCTTTAATTTGCTTGAGCGAAATGGGCATAGCAAACCAAAACACCAAGCCAATCAGGCTTCCCCAAAGGAAGAATGCAGCAAACTGAAGCAAAGAAAAAGTGATGGCAGTTTCGGCTGGAACGCCATAAAATGCCAGTAAATAAACCAGACTAACTTCACGCGTTCCAAAGCCTGCCCAGGAAATTGGTAAAATGGTTGCGAGGCCTACCACGCTAAAAACCAGCGCGATGTCAATTATTCTTAGGTCGATGTTTACGGATTTAAAAATTAAAGCCAGCGCATAATAAAAAGCCAGGTAAGCTGCCAGCGTTATCGCCCAGAGCTTAAAAGCACGGCGATCAACAGCCTGTTTGATACTTTCGTGAATAAAAAGAATGACATGATTTTGACCAAATTTCTCTTTTCTACGCAATAATTTCAGCATGAAATCAGCTATAAAAAGACCCGCAAAAAATATTAAAATCCCTGCTAATACAGCCAGATAAACCTGATCGGGAATAATTCCGCTGTAATAAAAAAGTCCGGCAATTGCTAGCATAAACAATACGCCTATATCGAAGATACGGTCAGTAACAATCGTCCGAAACGACACCAGAAAGCTAATTTCGCAGTCCTCACGCAAATAATATAAACGTGCAATTTCGCCAATGCGTCCTGGCGTGATAATACCAATCGTAAAAGAAGCCATATAGGCACCAAAAGCCTTTGTGAGAGAATAGTTATAACCCTCATTTTTAATGATTTGCTGCCAGCGAAAACTCTTAATCGCCAGCACAATCACTACACCAAAAAGTGACAGCAAGTAGTATTGCAGATTCATTTGCTTCAAAATTTCTACAAATTCTGCTTTATCGAAATCAATCAACCGAAACAAAACAAATAGGATAAGCGCCGATCCCAGGAGCTTTATCAAAAGGCTACGCGTTTGTTTACCCATTTTTTATAGCTCCTGACGTTTGATTTTATGTGTTGACTTTTTCCAGATGGTCCGTGTTTTCTCAAAAATGCCTCCAATAAATTTGGGTGGGAACAGCTCAACAGCCCATCTGGCCAATGAAGTGCTCATCAGAATAAAAAGACTGCTGATGACCATTTCCATCAGGTAGCGCGAAAATTTGAAGCCTTTGATTTGATAACCGAAATCAGGCACGGATTTTCCCAGTATTTTCCGAAAATGAATTCGGATAAAGCCACCGCGTTTCTTGAAATCATAACCGTGGGAGTGCATTGTAATGGCCTCCTGCTCTGATATTTGATCAAAACTCAACCAGTCGGCATCACACATTTCTTTTAGTAGCTCCCCCCCTTCTTTGCTCCGGCTTATTACCATCGAAAAGCCTTTGCCACGCTCTTCATACACAGGCGCCCAAGCATCTCCTCCAGAAATATCAGTAAATTCATTGGTTAAATCTGTACAATACAAACTGTTGCGTAAAATATGAAAGGGAATGAGGTAGTTAGCATGAAATTTTTTCAGCTCGATGATGCGTCCTGATTTTAACTCAACACGCATATTTCCAGGCCATTCGCCATAGCGGAAATATAATTTCGTAATATTTTTGTAATCCCTTTCGCCATGGGTTTTCAGGAAACTATTCACCGACGAAAAATGCAGCGTATTGCCATAAAAAGGCCCGAAAATATATTCAATATTTTTCACCGAAGGGTGATTGATCAGCTGCAGTTTACGAATCGACTGGATTTGTCCAGGCAAGCCCACATAAGCTAACTTTCCTTTGAAAGCAGCTATTTCAGGCAAAATATCATTATTAGAACTGATAATATATTTGCTTTGTGCAGCTTGCAAAATCTGCTCAGCAGTAGTAGCAATAAAAGCCTGTGTAAGCCAGGGTTCAGCCTCCGACATGCCCAAAACCACCGCACCGTCAATCTTTTTTTGTTTCAATAAATAAATGAGAATCGCGGAAATAATTCCGCCGGAAGCTCCTTCGCTTCTTATGGTTGCATCTTTTGCAAAACCAATCCCAATGCGCTCGTAAGGCCCGATAAACTCATGAAAATGTGCGGCATCTTTATAAAAAAATTCCCGGTATTTATTAAAATCAAAGTGTTTTCCTGGACAAGCCTCCCAGAGCGTATCGGCCTGTTCATCTGCGATGGACGCAATAACTTTTGGCCTGTACTCTCCAGTTTTATCTTCAAAAATGATTTTACCCTCTGAGAGACCTACGCAACTTCCGCAACGGTTGCAGAGGTGTGAGCGCATCACCGCTTGTAATTTGTCAATATTTTTCACACACAAAGAATTGTCGGATTCCTAATTCTGCCAATAAGCTCCCTTGAAAGGCGTTGATTATTCGCTCGCCAAACTGCTGTATGGCAGGCGGCCCAACGGGTAACAGCACAGTTCCTTTGTGTAGCAACAGTTTCCAGCCCGCTTTTTTCAGCATCACTTTCACCTCTTTGGAAGGCAAAAAACGATGTGGCCCTTCGCCGTGGCCGCCAAATAAAGCCGTAAAAATTTGATAGGGAATTTCGCTTGTGGCGGGCGGACAACTCAAAACTAAACGGGCATTGGGTGCACTCACACGGTGCATTTCATTTAAAAACGCTAATGGATCGGCAGCATGTTCTAAGGTTTCCAGGCTTAAGACGCGATCAAAATACTGGTCTTCAAAAGGTAAGTTGCTGTAAGTTTCAATTTTTTGTTGGATAATATGCGGCCTTATTTTGGCTGCTTCAGCCATCAATCCAGCAGAAATTTCAGCGTTTATTACCTCTGCATCCGGCTTAAAGCGGTGAATAAAATCGTCTGCTTCGGCATCCCGGCTTGTAATATTTAGAATTCTATTGGCTTTTTCAACTTGCAGATGCTGCATGCTTTCTACAAAGCGCTGGTCGTGAGCGGCTTTCACCTTGTTATTCTCAGCCACATAAATAGAAGCCACTTTATCCCAATGCGCTTCCACATCGGCATCAGCCCAGTGGTTCTTATGGTCAGCATTTTGATAGCGGTTGTTCATCAGCTGCGCTTGGTTCGGTTCAACATCGCTACCTGATCGGCCAACAGGCCAATAAAAAAGATAAAAATCCCCATCATGGTAAGCAGTGTAGCGCTATTAGGGAAACGGCCGGCGATAAAATAACCTGCCACACCCCAGCCTATTCCTAAAAAGAAGGTGATAATACTGGTAGGAAAGAAAATTTTAAGTGGATTAAACAGCATGATAATCCTGAGCAAAAGCAGGATCGTTTTGCTGCCATCTTTCATAAATTTCACATTGCTCTGGCGGCCAATACGCTCTTCCACTACGATGGGAAAAGTTCCGATGGTGTATGCTTCTTTGAGAAAAGCCAGGGTGGAAGTAGTTGAAAATGAGAAGCCATTGGGCATAATATGTAGCATTTCGCGGATCAATTTTCGGTCGAAACCACGAAAACCAGAATTATAGTCGGGTAGCTTTTGCTCTACCAAAAACTCACCAATCATTCTTATAAATCTTTTACCACTTTGGCGGCGCTTCACTTGAAATGAATCGTCGGTGCGCTCGCCAATCACCATATCAAAGGTATCGAGCATACCAATCAGCGTGTCAATGTATTTTGGATCGTGCTGTCCATCGCTGTCCAAAATCACAACTTTATCGCCGCTCGCCTTGCGGATACCGGTTTTTAGTGCGGCACCATAGCCTTTGTTTACGTGATGGCGGAAACATTTCACTGGAAATTCACTAATAATTTCAAAGGTTTTATCGGTTGATCCGTCATCAACATAAATGACTTCATAGCGCGTATGAAACTGCATTTCAACGATACGTTCCAGTCCAAGTCTGATGCCTTCTTCTTCATTATAAGCTGGAATTACAATACTGATTGTAGGAGTATTCAAGATGGTTTTGATTTTGAGCGGCAAAGTTATAAAATTGTAGCCAATTGAGGAATGGCCTAAATGAGAACCAGTGACCTAATTTATAAGGTGTAAAAAAAA
>CAZOEV010000244.1:0-4907 GCA_964578915.1 uncultured Lentimicrobiaceae bacterium | reverse complement strand
TAACAATATTTCAAACCAGGTCGCATTATACACTGCTGCTTTAGCTCCAACTGTTCCAAAATCGTTCTCGATAAATGTGGCCACTCCAATTGCAATAGCAAATGCCATTACCAACAGCCCCATCATTTCCATAGAAAATAATATATTAAAGACTTTTTTCATGTAATTAAACAATTTATTAGACGTATTTATCTTATATTCGATTCAAAGATAAACGAAAAGCTTTTCCTGCTTTCGTTAGAATATGAAGCATAATTTTTTAGAAACAAGCTTTTAAGCCAAATACGAATTAAAGTATTTTAATGCCAGTTAATTATACAACTCATCGACTATTTCTTCTTAAGAAAACGCAGTATTGATTTATGAAATTTTAACAATCTCGGCGAAGAGAAATCTCAAAAAAGGACGCTCTTGTTGGTAAAAGTCAAAACGAATGCAAGGTTCTAATCGTCGATTTCTGTTTTAGCCACCACCATTTAGCATTAACCAATATCTCAAATTATTAATCTAACAAAATCAATAGTTAGGGCGTAGAAATGATCAAATCCGTTTGCTCAGGATAAATCATCAGCACATTTTGGTCAGGCAGCAACTGCGGAATTTTATATGTTAGATTCCAGTGGTGCAAATTATAGGAAAGCGATTGATGGCGGGCATTTATAAGTATGAATAGCTTTTGCTTGCTTTGGAAATGTTCTTCAAAATATGCGTTTGTGTCATATCCAGGACTTTTATCCTTGAGCTGAATTCCAAACTGTTTGAACCGTTTTCGAATAATCGAATAATCGTTTTCTTCAGCATAAAAAACCACAGAAGCGGTCATTTCTTTAGCGAGCAACATCAGGGTATTAGCCCAACGCTCAAAACCATGTTCCACAGCGGCATTGCGCGGCACAAGCACCAGCAGCACATCAGTAGTTTCGAGTGGCTGCGGCAGATTACTTATAATAACCTGATTATAAGAAGCTTTGAGAATTGCCTCGAACATATACCCAAAAATACGACTTAGATCGGCATCGCGGCCACTCCAGCCGAGAATAAGCGTGGAAGCATTTATCTCAATTGAAGTTTTCACGATTGCTTCTGGAATATTGGCATCGAGGCGATTAAAGCCTTCCAGCCTCACCCCGGAAGCCGCTGCGTAACTTCGCATTTCTTCCAAGATAGGTTTTATTGCAGCCAGACGTTTACGCGCTTCATGATCATCTTTTACAACAGCCAACGAATAAATCGGCTCTTCGGATTTGGGATTCTGTATCATTATGGCCAAATCTAGCAGTTTTTTTACGGTAGCCGGATTGGCGATAGGCACTAGTATCCGTTGACTTAGCTTGGTGATAACTTCAGGCTCTTTGCGGGCTTCATCAATTGCCAGCCGCTTGCCATAACGTTGGGTGTGCCAGGAACTAAACAAGGAGCTGCCCATAATTAGAAAGATGGTTGCATTAAAAAGATCGTCAGAAATAACGCCATAGCGCATACCAATCAGAGCAACGGCAAGGGTTGCAGCAGCCCTCGCCGATGATAACCCAAAAATGGTCTGCATTTCATTATTGGTGTGCTTGAACAAAATTTTGGTCAGGAAAGCTGCAATCCACTTGCTCCCAATGGCCAGAATGAGTAGCACAACAGCATAAACAACAGGCAGATAACCCGACCACAAAATATCGAGACGAATCAGCATACCTACGCTAATAAGGAAAAACGGAATAAATAAAGAGTTCCCCACAAAATTTATCCTATTCATCAAAGTAGAGGAATGTGGAATGAGCCGATTAAGCGCCAAACCGGCAAAGAAAGCACCGATAATTGGCTCTGCTCCTGCCAATTCAGCAGCAAATGCCGAAACAAAAAGCATCGTAAAAACAAACAAATACTGGCTTGTTCCATCTAAGGTTACATTGCGAAAAAACCAAGCGCTAAGCCGTGGCAATAAAAAGAATATCACAAAAGAAAAAACAGTAAAGCTTATTATAAATGTTATGAAACCTCCTTCACCTTCCCCATTGAGCATGGTGGTTAAAAAAGCCAGAAAAACCAATACCAGCGTATCGGCTATAACCGTTCCGCTTACGGCTGTTGTTACGGCAGATGTTTTGCCCAAACCTAAGCTGCTGGCCAATGGGAAAGCAATTAAGGTGTTGGAGGCCAATAAAATACCTATCAAGGAAGCTGCTACAAAATCAAATTCAAGAAAATATACCGAAGCTGCATAACCCAATGCGTAAGGAATCAAAAAGCTGAGCAAGCCAAAGGCAATGCTGGCTCTGCTATTTTTTCTAAATTCAATAAATTCGATTTCTAAGCCTGCCAAAAACATAATATATAGCAAACCCACCTTTCCAAAAAGCTCCATCACCTGGCCTTCATTAAGCAGATGAAATGCATGTGGACCAACAATAATCCCAAAAATTATCATACCAACAATTGGAGGAACATTGGTTTTCCTAAACAGCACTGGAATGGCCATAATTGCCAAAAGCACAATTGCAAATATCAAGACAGGATCAGTAACAGGAAGTGAAAATAGGTTATGATCACTCATATTTGAGATTTTTTTATCTAATCAGACGTCAAAGCTTATTTACCAGTTTTAATCTTTATCTTTAAGTAAAACATCAATAGCACCTACACCAAATTTACTCATCGAAGCCATTCTGTTTGAAGTCCCTTCATAATTCTCCAAGGCTTTTACAATGGCATTTTTTAGCACACCATTGCCCACTCCATGAATAAAAGTAACCTTGTCATATTCATTAACCATTGCGCTATTGAGGCTTTTATTAAAATAATCAAGTTGGATGCGCAACATATCCTGACTACTTAGGCCTAAAATATTATCAACCAACTCAGCAATATGCAAATCAACTATTGCTTCGCCAGGCGATTTGCGATGCTTGTCGATCAGCTGTTTTTCTTTAATTATAGCAGGTGTTTTGGTAGCTTCCGGAAGGCGTCCGTCTTTTTTAAACTGCATAGCCTGCTGATCATTAATGCGCAAAGACAGCAACGACTGCAAGTTTACCATCAGTGCTTTTTCGCCTAAAACGGCTGAAAAATTATAGCTACCTTCTTTGAAAAAGCGATTGGCTTTCAGCTGAAAAGGCGCGTGAAGCGGCATTAAAGGCTGTTTGGTATGCTCTTCAATTAAAATAGCCTGAATCAGTCCAGCCGACCAGGCATTCAAATCTTCGCGCGAAATTGTTTCAATCACCACTTTAGAGTAAGGTGCCACTTGGCCATAATCGACATTTTCCTGACTGTCTTCCGGCGAAATATTAAAACTGTACAGCAGCTCTGCAGGGCTATGATTGATTAGAGTAACATCCAGCAAACCTGTTAAAAGCCATTGCTGATCATGCGGCACAAAAGCAAGGTAAATACCTTCTGGCTCTGGATCTTTGGCAAACCTTCTTAAGCCGCTTTTTCTGGCAGCATCAGCTTCGTCCACTTTATCCTGTTCTTGCCTTAGCACTTCCTGACGGGCAATATCCATAGCCTGATTTTTTCGTGTTGTCTCGGAAACAGGCACGGGAACCAAATCACTTATCATCACCGGAATTTCAAAACCATCATCAATGGCAACCAATACTAGCCTGCTGTCGATATTCCGCACCACAACACCACCGCCCATTTCATTCAAAAACTTCACCTTATCCCCTGCCTTGTATTTTTCCATTGTGTGTATTTTCTTGCAAAAGTAATCATTCTTAACAAAGTTAACGCCCTATAATAGTACAAAGCAAAGCGAAGGAAAACAGCAGAAGCGCTATTTGTATTACTTTCTAAATAGCTTATTGACCTTTACAAATTCTGATGTAAACCTTATCTTTGTGGGCATAGTTTTTGTTAAAACTGTATCAAACCAAATTTCAAAGTGATGAAAAAGATATTCTTGGTCAGTCTCATGCTCTCAATCCTGCTGATTTCTGGCTGTAAAAAAACGGATGAAAATGCCATATTTGGCGGCGTAAGCCTCGATGTGAAACATGAACTTGACGGCGAAAAACTAAACACTGATGCTTTAATCTATACCAATTTAGCAGGCAACCGCTATATGGTAACTGAAATTCAATGGTTTATATCTGATATTAAACTAATTAAAGCAGATGGTGAAACGGTAGGAATAGCAAAAAATGAAGCGGAAAACATTTTTTATATCGACTCGGATATCGAGGAGACATGGACAATAGCATCTAACAATCCAATTCCTTCTGGCAATTATAGCGGCATCCGTTTTACTTTTGGAATAGAAAAAGAAAGTAATAAATCGCATCGTTTTGTAAATCCACCTGAGTCGTTTATGTTTTGGCCTGATTATTTGGGAGGTGGCTACCACTATATGAAACTCAATGGAAAATGGATCAATAAATCTGGTGCAAATGAGCCATTCAATTTTCATCTGGGTATTGGTCAGGAATATTTTGAAGGCGAAAAATCAGGGAATGACTTTTTTGAATTTGGCGACCGCAGTCATTACCAGCATTGCGAAGGCTACCTACCGCCGCAAAAATTAAATGCTGTAACGGCTTTTATTCACAATAATTTCAGCATTGAGCTCCCCTTGAGTTTTACCGTTATTCCAGATGAAAATACCAATATCGATCTTGTAATGGCCATCGAGAAATGGTTTTATGGCTACCAAACCTACGATCACGATGTGTGGGGCGGTGCAATAATGCAGCAACAGGAAGCTATGGATATCGCCTGTCGCAATGGCGTGGATGTTTTTAGTTTGAGAACAGAAAAATAATTATGCCAGCCAAATCCATTAATTTCAAAATACTTTTAGGGCTAATAATTATGCTGTTTCTGGCAAGCTGTGACAAGGATAATCCTGATGATCCAGACGAACCAGCTTACAAACCAACGCCTTATGAAATTGAAATTCCTTATGCTTTCCCAAC
>CAZOEV010000243.1:0-4910 GCA_964578915.1 uncultured Lentimicrobiaceae bacterium | reverse complement strand
CAGGCTGGCCGAAATGGTCTGCAAGCAACCGGATGTGTCGTCTTATGAAATCAGCCGTGTTTTCGATAAACGCCAGATGACTTGCTGGAAATTTAAAACACGAATAACTGAATGTTTGGAAGACAGCGAAAAAGCCAAACTTTTAAAAACGCTTATCAAAGAATTGCCGTAATATTTAAAGGATTCTTACCTGCTGTTTCTTTAGTCAACTCACTACAAATCTTCTTTTTCTCGGGATAATTTATCCTTTTAAAGCCCTTGCTAACTGGCATTAATGCACTACTTTTGTAGCTTGAAATCCAAAATAATTCTGGCCTATGTTACTGCTGCATTCTATTAGGGAACTTATTGGTATTGAGGAGAATGGACGACTGCTACTGCGTGGAAAAGAGATGTCGGAAGTGCAAACTATTCGGGATGCTTTTCTTTTAATAGAAGGTGACAAAATTGCTGATTATGGCAAAATGACAGCAGAACGCTTCTCTGAAATAAAATCCCGCATTCCTGCCATAGATCAGATTGACGCAAGCGGAAAGCTGGTGATGCCAGCCTTTTGCGACAGCCATACCCATTTGGTTTATCCCGCCTCACGCGAAGTCGAATATATCGACAAAATCAACGGCCTTAGCTACGAGGAAATCGCCAAAAGGGGAGGAGGAATCCTAAATTCGGCAAGGCGGATGCAGGAAATTTCGGAAGATGAACTTTACGAAAAAGGCCTTGAACGTTTGGCCGAAATAACCAAAATGGGAACAGGCGCCGTCGAAATCAAAAGTGGCTACGGACTTACCACCGAATCAGAGTTAAAGATGCTCCGCGTGATTAGGCGGCTAAAAGCCTACTCACCATTGGAAATAAAAGCTACTTTTTTGGGTGCACACGCTGTTCCTTTGGAATATCGTGGCAAGCAAACCGATTATGTGGATTTGGTTATCAATGAAATGATTCCGATGGTGGCAGCAGAAGAGCTAGCTGATTATATTGATGTGTTCTGCGACAATGGATTTTTTACCGTTGAAGATACCGATCGCATCTTAAATGCCGGCATGAAATACGGATTACGACCAAAAGTTCACGCCAATGAACTGGACTACTCCGGTGGTATTCAGGTGGCTGTAAAATACAATGCCTTGTCGGTTGACCACCTCGAATTTACTGGTGATAAAGAAATAGAAGCCTTGCTCAATTCCGATACCATGCCGACCATTTTGCCTGGCGCTGCGTTTTTCTTAAATATGGTGTATGCGCCGGCGCGAAAAATGATTAATGCTGGCTTGCCTGTGGCGATGGCCTCTGACTTTAATCCCGGATCGTCGCCCTCAGGCAATATGCAGCTCATTCTTTCTATGGCAAGTATTTTGTATCGCCTCACGCCCGAAGAAGGATTGAATGCCTGTACTTTGAATAGTGCTTATGCAATGGGAATCAGTGATATAGTAGGAAGTATTACAATAGGGAAATTTGCAAACCTGATCATCACCAATCCCATGGATAGCTTGGCTTATATGCCCTATTATTATGGTATAAATAAGGTGGATCAAATGATTATTAAAGGTAAATTGCAGTAAATGAGTTGAATAGTCTTTGCAAGAAAAGGCCAAATACTACGTTACTCTCGTTTTTGAAACAGTCATTTACCGCAGTAAATTCCTTGGTTTCAATCCCGAAGCTTCGGGACGAAAGCCTTGTCTTTGCCCTTTATCTTATCAAAGCCATAAAGAGAAGAGTTTTTTTACAAAAACTAAGTAAGATTAATAGAAATAAAAAAATGAATAACTACAAAAATTGAAAATATGAAAAAACTTATCGAATGTGTACCCAATTTCAGCGAAGGCGTGGATATGCAAATCATAAAACAAATCACGGATCAAATTGAATCAGTTGAAGGTGTTAGCTTGCTGGATGTTGATCCGGGAGCAGCTACCAACAGAACGGTTGTAACGATGGTTGGTACTCCTGACGAGGTGATTGAAGCTGCCTTTTTAGCTGTAAAAAAAGCTTCGGAAATCATTGATATGCGCAAGCACAAAGGCGAGCATCCGCGCATGGGTGCTACAGATGTTTGTCCGTTGATACCGGTAGCCAATATCTCCATGGAGGAAACCGTGGAATATGCCCGAAAACTTGCTGAAAGAATTGGTAATGAGTTAGATATATCGATTTATTGCTACGAGAATGCGGCTTTAAAACCTGAACGCCGCAACCTGGCTAATTGTCGCTCCGGCGAGTATGAAGGCCTTGCCGAGAAGTTTACGAAACCAGAATGGAAACCGGATTTTGGACCGGCAAAACTAAACGCCAAAGCCGGAGCCACCGCAGTTGGTGCCCGTGATTTTTTAGTAGCTTTTAACGTAAATCTAAACACAACTTCCACAAGAAGAGCTAATTCCATAGCTTTTGATGTGCGTGAGCGTGGCCGTGTAAAGCGCGAAGGAAATCCCATCACCGGAAAAATTGTGAAAGATGAAAATGGCAATCCGGTTCATACGCCCGGCTGCCTAAAATCTGTGAAAGCTATTGGTTGGTTTATAGAAGAATATGGTGTGGCTCAAATCTCTATGAACCTTACCAACGTTAGCGTTACGCCTGTTCATATCGCTTTTGATGAGGTTTGCAAAAAAGCAGATGCACGTGGCATTCGCGTTACGGGTTCCGAATTGGTCGGACTTATTCCACTGAAAGCGATGCTCGATGCTGGTAAGTATTTCCTCGCCAAACAACAACGTTCGCTAGGTGTTGATGAAGCCGAACTGATAAAAATTGCTATCAAGTCGATGGGGCTGGATGAGCTAAAGCCTTTCGTTCCGGAAGAAAAAATTATTGAATATAAAATGGCGGCAGCCGAAAAACAGCAACAGCTTGTAAACCTCACAGTAGCTGGTTTCGCGAACGAAACGGCTTCTGAGTCTCCTGCTCCCGGCGGTGGTTCGGTAGCGGCTTATATCGGCTCTTTGGGCGCGTCGCTGGCAACAATGGTGGCCAACTTATCTTCGCATAAAAGGGGTTGGGACGAACGCTGGGAGTTTTTCTCCGAATGGGCTGAGAAAGGTCAAAAAATCAAAGACCAACTACTTTTCTTGGTCGATGAAGATACCCGCGCCTTCAATAAAATTATGGATGCTTTTGGCTTGCCTAAGAAAACAGATGATGACAAAGCGGCCAGAAAACAGGCTATTGAAGAGGCTTCCAAATACGCCATTGAAGTTCCATTTAAAGTGATGGAAGTTAGCTTGCAGTCAATGGACCTTATCGAAGCCATGGCTAAAGAAGGCAATCCCAACTCCGTTTCCGATGCTGGTGTGGGAGCTATTTGTGCCAGAGCCGCTGTGATGGGCGCTTATTTGAATGTGAAAATTAATGCAGCCGGAATTGATGATAAAGCCTTTGCCGTGCAGAAAGTTGAAGCAGGCGAAAAAATTCAGGAAGCTGCCATTCAACGCGAGCAGGCAATTTTGCAACAGGTGAATCAGGTAATCAACAAAGCTTAATAAAGTGGAAATTTCTGGATATTTTACCTTGCTTTTGTTGTTTATGACCTCTTTTATCACACTGATGAATCCCCTGGGAATCATGCCGGTGTTTTTAACTATGACCAATGGTTTGGATAAAAAAGGCAAGCGACGCACGGCAATAAGATCCTTGATAACAGCATTTTTCACCTTGATAGCTTTTGCTTTCGGGGGAGAAATGCTGTTTAACTTTTTCGGTATTTCAGTTGCAGGATTGAAAGTTGTTGGCGGCGTGCTATTTTTTATCCTGGGCTACGATATGCTCAACGCCCGCCTGAGCAGAATAAAAATCACACCCGAAGAGGTGAAATCTTATGTGAATGATGTTTCCATAACGCCTCTCGGCATCCCGATGATTGCTGGTCCCGGATCAATTACCAACGCCATTATTTTGATGGATCAGAGTCAGACAGTTATGGAAAAATCTGTTCTTATTGCCTCAATTTTAGCTGTTTGTCTGATTATTTTGGTAATTTTATTGAGCGCCAACTCCATTATGAAAGTGCTTGGCGATACCGGCAATAAAATTCTGATGAAGTTGATGGGCTTAATTGTAATGGTTTTAGCGGTAGAATTTTTCTTCACAGGGATAGAACCTTATTTGAAAACAATTTTCAATCTTTAAAGAAAAAGAGTAAAATAATAGGATAATATCAAGAATATTAATACTTTTGCCGACCGAAATTTTGAAAGAAAAGAAACATGGCCAAGAAAAGTAAAGACGCTAGAGTGCAGGTTATTTTAGAATGCACTGAGCACAAAACCAGCGGAATGCCTGGTACGTCAAGGTATATCTCTACCAAGAATAAGAAGAATACGCCTGAGCGTTTGGAAATCAAAAAGTATAACTCGATTCTCAAAAAGATGACGGTTCATAAAGAAATTAAATAATTTGAGTTATGGCAAAGAAAGTAGTTGCGACCCTTCAAACTTCCACTGGAAAAGAATTCGCGAAAGTTATCAGAATGACCAAATCACCTAAATCAGGTGCTTACGCCTTTTCAGAATCCACGGTTCCTAATGAAAAGGTGCAGGAATTTCTGAGTAAAAAATAATGATACCATTTTAACGGCGAATGGAGCTTTTCCAATGATTTATTGGAAGAGCTTTTTTCGTATAATTTAATGTGCATGGGACTATTTTCCTTTTTCTCCAAAGAAAAAAAGCAAGACCTCGATAAAGGCCTTGAAAAGACACGTGAAAATGTTTTTGGGAAACTCTCAAAAGCTATCGCTGGGAAATCAAAGGTAGATGATGAAGTGCTCGATAATCTCGAAGAAATACTCGTGACTTCAGATGTAGGTGTGCATACAACGTTAAAAGTTATTGAACGGATTGAAGCCCGTGTTTCCAAAGATAAGTATTTGGGAACGAGTGAGCTAAACCGTATTTTGAAAGAGG
>CAZOEV010000242.1:0-4913 GCA_964578915.1 uncultured Lentimicrobiaceae bacterium | reverse complement strand
CCTGAAGTAGTTCAGCCATACGGCTTTCGATGTCGGCAATGATTTCTTCGCTGCCGGCCTGATTAGCAAAATGCTGTTTGAGTTTTTGAATATAATCCTGTAGTCGGCTGTATGCGTCCTCGTCAATATGAAAGATTAGCCCGCTGAGGTTTATGGTGAAAGTCTTGTTCATAATACTATTTTTTAGCTTGTTTTTTTGGTGCTAGTTATCTGCTCAACGGCGGCAACCAAATCGTTCCAGCCGATTTTAAGTTCCGCAAGCATTTGTTGCCCGCTTGCGGTAAGGCGATAATATTTGCGCGGCGGCCCCGATTTGGATTCCTCCCAGCGGTAGCTAAGCAGCTCATCGTTTTTGAGGCGCGTGAGTAAAGGATAAAGCGTGCCTTCAACCACAATCAGTTGCGCCTGCTTTAGCTCATGCAAAATGTCGGAGGCGTACACTTCGTCGCGTGTGCCAATTATCGAAAGGATGCACAATTCAAGCACCCCCTTTCGCATCTGTGAAATATTTTTCTCGGTATTCATTCGGCAAAAGTAAAACATTTTTAGTACTATGCAATAGATAGTACTAATTATTTTTCACTTCTTTTTAATGGATAGTTCTTTAGATATTGATTTTTAACTACTTATATTCATATTATTTAATAAAAAAAATTTGATTGCTACAGGAAGTCAGGGCGCGACTGTTGTTTGTCGCAGGATAGTCGCGGCCTGACTGACAATAAATACTAAAAAGAAAATTTTAAACTAAGCAAAAACTGTGAAGGCCTAAGAGATTGCGATTTGGTAATTACGGTAAACTGATAGCTGTAATTCTCAATAAAAACATCACTATTCAGGATATTATTCCAACGCGCTTCAAGGTCGAAACGAGATTTTTTAAAACGGTAGCGATACATCAGGTCAACAAAATTATAAGCAATTTGATTGTATTCATAATACTCCAGATTAAGGTTAATCATCTGATTATCATTCGGAAACAGATTAACCGTAAAATAATGTTTGTTCAATCGAATTTTGTTGCGCAGCTCACCGTTAATGCTCGAGTTCATCACGTTGTGATGTATTTTATAGTTGAGGTTCAGCCAGGTAGTAGCCTGAAAATAGATCTCCGGCGTAAGGCTGTATTGATCGGTTTCTGTGTCAAATAAATCCTCATTGACCAGTGTTTTTCCTTGATTCAGCATAAAAGAAGCGTTCAGGCTGACTGATGACTTCAAAGCATTAATATATTTACTTGATCTAAACTGCACGCTATGTGTAGAGGAATTATTGGGAAATTCCTGCGCCGTTACCACAAACGAGCCATTTTCCTGTAGCTGCATGCTGTAGGTGAGGTTCATTTCGCGTTGCACATAAAAATAAGTTAAGGTATTGAAAAAGGCCGTTATCGTATTTCTATAGGATAATGATGCCGAAGCGATATTGTGGTTTGTTTGCTGGATCAAGTCTTCTGTTTTGATTAATTCCCGGTAATTTTTCAACATATAGGCGTAATAAAAATTGTCCGGATCACTCATCCGCTGAGAATAATACCAAGAAGTTCTCAAATCCCAAAAACCACCAAAAGCATAATAAAAACTGAGCTTGGGAGCTTGAAGCAGTTTAGCAAAAGTTTTTGATTGATTGATTTCAATCTCCTTTAATTGAAGCTGTTGCTGATTAAAAGGCCAGTCAAATGAAAACCGGAATTTTTTATATTTATATTCCAAAGCAGGAATTAAATATAATTGATACTGCTTGGCCTCCAGGTGATTATTAAACGATTCACCGGTTTCAAACAAGCTATTATCATTACTAATTTGAAGCTCGGAACGGAGCGTTTGCATGCGCAGGGCAAATCCCAGCCTTAGCGATAAAACCCAGCGTTTCCAACGAAAGTTGCTACCTATATAATGGTCTGCATAAAAACGTTCGAGTGTAGCTGATTGAAACGATACATCATAGGCCTCGCCACCATTTACAATAGTTTCAAATTGCCCGGGAGCAACTGATAATTCCTGAGGACCTTTGTCGTATTGCAGTAAAGACTGAAATTCTAACAGCGTTTCGCCAGTTCTAAAAATGGAATTTAAGGTATTTGAAAACCTTTGGTAAGGCGCAGATACAGCTTGATTTATAGTATCCGGGGCAGTGATAATTCTTTCCTGATGCGCATCATCTTGTAGTGTGAAGTGGGTTTTGTTTTTAAGATAATTCTTGGCGGTATTGCGGTTCAAATCAAAAGTTCCTTGCCAATAACGCTTATTTTGCTTCCGATTATAATCCTCATTCAGGCGTATCGTATCCTCGGGTAGGTAATAAATACGTTCCTCAAAACTTTGATTCTTACGTATATCATCCACATAAAAAATATTTGCACGCAACTGCAATTCCTTTTTTAAAGGCACCAACACATTCACATTGGCCAGGTGTATTTGATTATCGAGATAACGTTTTTTGTCAATCGCACCATATTGTTCTGCCGAAGCTATATCAAACAACATAATAGATTCTGACGGCGTGAACGGAAACACAGACTGGTCGCGGGGAATCAACTGCTGAAGCTGCCTCGAAACATCACTTCCTGTGTTATTGGTTTGGTACGATGCCAATAACTGAAAATCGGTACTGAGCAACATCGGCGTAAGCTTTAAATCCCACAAAAAGGGCGAAAAACCTGAGGCCGCACTGCCGCTTCCGGTATAGGCAGCTCTCTTTTTCAGCTTGATATTAAGCGCAGCTTGAGGCGAATATACACGGTCTTCGAGAATTCGAATAGGCTGGTGTTTTTCAAAAACTTCTACCGTGGAAACCGCCTCATGTGGCAGATTGCTGCTGATCATGCTATAGCGACCGTCAGTCAGGTCCAGCCCTTCCACATAAAATTTATTGATAGGCATGCCCTGATACAGTATTTTCCCGCTTTCTTCCACTTCAATGCCGGGCATTTTTTTAATTACATCTTCTATTGACCTGTCTTCTTTGCCTTTGAAATATTCCACCAAATAACTTAATGTATCTCCCTTTTTATCAATTGGACTGGCTCTTAACGTAAAAGTTTCCAGTAATTTGGTATCATACTTTAGCGAAAAATCCACTTGCTGTGTGCGGTTGATTAGGGTGTATTTTACGCGTTCGTAATGTATTGAACTAACCATAATATCCAGGCTATCAGCATCTAAGCTCACTTCAACAGCATAGTTACCATCTGAACCGGTAATTGAAAAAGCCTTTAGTATTCCGCTGTGCTTTTGAAAAATCAAAATATTAATATCCGAAAGGGGTTGCTGCACCGAATCTGTAACGCTCCCGGAAATAATCACCTGCGAAAACAACTGACTGTTAGCCGTTATTAATATAAATACGCAAAACCATTTCAAATGAAGCATCTAGATCATGTTTAAAACTCTATTGGATTATTTATTTTCAACATATTGCGGTAAGCTCTCTGCTGAGATGCCACATTTGCTCCTGCTTCTTTAGCCCTATTTATTATGTCGAGTTTGAAGTTTTTCTGTGCCTTAAGAAAATCAGCCCTGGTGGTTAGCATCCAACCTCTTTCCTCATATTCTATACCCAACCCATTCTTATATCTTTCAATTTCAGCCATTTCGAAGACATAATGTTCCTTTTCATCATACAGCCTGATAATCAATCCCGGAAGACCATAGAATTTATAGGGACCATCGTTAATAGGAATTTCAGTTGTGTACCAAGCCACCCATTTTCTGCCTCCATAAAAGCAGTAAGCGCTTTGCGCATGAAAATTTCCGATCGTATCGGTTTCATCCAAAAGCTCCCAATTAAATACACTAAAACCTTCTGTGTATTCTAAATAATCAGGAATCACTTTGTCGTTATAGGTATATTTGCCCTCAGGAAAATTTTTAAAAATCCGGTAAGCAAAACGCGTCTTGTATTTTTCCATTTCATTTTCATCAAAGAATTGTTGGAGCCGGCCTTCCCTCTCAGCCTGACGACCAAAATAGACCATGTCATAAAAATTCTCGCTCATAAAAAGACTTACTTTATCTCCAATCAACAAAATCATATTCTCATTTCTCACACGTTCCAGGTTATTGGAGTCCTCTTTCCATGTGAGCGTATAGCTGATTTTAATATTGGCAGTGTCTAAAATTTTAACTGGAGCATCAAAAAATTGGGCTTGTATATGAATAGTAAACATTTGTATGATGCAAATCAATAGAGAAATTTTGAAAAATGTATGTTTTTGCATGATATTGTGTTTTATGATAAACGAATACTAAGTTAAAAAAGTCTTCATTTTGTTAAAAATATGAAGAGCAATAATTCTCTCCATCCTAGTATGTCGAAAAAGCGCAAAACGCATCACTTTTTTTGAAAAAAATCAAATTTTTAATATTTATTTTTATAAGTTGCTGTTTACATGCTATTTGAAAAATAATCTTTGTTGAAAAAATCGCAAAAAGACGCTCAACATTATGTTAACTTTCAAAAAACTAACAGAATTTTAAAGGTGTTTAAATCAAAATTTTGCGGAAAAATCAGATTACAGAAGAACTCAACGTAAACTCACCTGTGTAATACCATTTCCACCCGTCTCGGGTGGAGCATCTTTAAAGGAAGCGACTTCTTTTTGTTTGCTCAAAAACTCTCTAATCAATTTGCGCAATATGCCGTTTCCCTTTCCGTGAAGGATGTTTACCTCTTTGATGCTGAGTAAAATAGCTTCGTCAATATATTTAGCCACCTCATCGAGTGCTTCTTCGGCGCGCTTGCCACGTAAGTCGATGGTGAGCTTAAAATTGGTTACTTTTTCATTCAGGTCAGTCGTCACACTGTGTGAGCTTCCTGCTTTGCGCTGTTGCATTTCTTTTCGGCTATCTCTGCGGCTTAGCTTCACCAGCTTTTCTGGTGAAGTACGCAGTTTTACTGAATTAAAGCTGATA
>CAZOEV010000241.1:0-4916 GCA_964578915.1 uncultured Lentimicrobiaceae bacterium | reverse complement strand
CCATTCCCACATGTGCCATTCCTTCAAGTATATACCTATTTACAGAACTCCCAATTCCAAATACAAAAGTATTAGCCTTATCATTATTATATCTAATCAGATCGAACACTTCTTTTTCAACATTTACATATCCATCAGTAACAATAACAAAAGAACGTGACATTTCTTCAAAAGAACGGGGAAAACTTAAAGCTTTCCTTAGCGCATTTAATATCTCTGTTCCTCCGCCACCTTCCTGATTATCAATAAAGCTAACAGCTCTCTCAATATTTCCTGCATTAGCTGGTATTGATTCATCTGACATCCATCCAGAAGTGCCTGCAAAAACTAAAACGTTAAATCTATCTTCTGGACGCAAATTACTAACAAGATTTCGCATGATTTTTTTTGAGATGTCCATTGGATATCCTTTCATTGATCCAGACACATCATTAATAAAAATATATTCACGCGGAGGAATGTCAGTTTTTAGAATCTGTTTTGGGGGTTGAATCATCATTAGGAAAAAGTTTTCATCCTCGTGTTCATATAACATTAAGCCGGAAGTGATATTATCACCTGAAAGTTGGTATTGCAGTACAAAGTCGCGATTGCCCCCCTTGTTCTCAGACTCTACAAGTTTAATTATTGCATTACTGGTTGTTGAAAACTTAATGTCTATTTTATGCGTATTACAGCTTATATCTTGGATGGGCAATCCAGTTGAAAGATTAACGTCAATATCAAAATCATAAAACGATTCTTCACCTTGCCTTTGATATGGGGTGTTAACAAAATTATTATTTACAGTTGCACCTTCAGTCTTATTTGAATAGCGAGGACCTACAACAGTAGGATACGTCAATTGATAAATTCCTTTAGTTGGAACTATAAATTCGGTGTATTTTAGACTAACCATAATGTCATCCCCAGGCATAATATTAGCAACGTTCATTTGAAATACATTTGGACGTTGTTGTTCGAGAAGCGAAGCCCTTTTTCCTTCTTGTTTTGCCGCTTCATAATCCTTACGTGCTTTTTGCTTTTCTTCAATCTTTGCAATAATTTTTCGATCCCCAATTGTCATTTCCATTGCATAAACAGCAGAATTGCTAGATGCTGGGAAAGTATAAATTGCTTCTAAAGTATTCTTTCCTTCATTTTTATAAACTTGATTTATAGTAACATCTGCAATCACCCCAACAATGTTTACATGTGCTGATGTTTTTTTTAATGGGAGCTGATCAGTATTTGGATCATCACTTTTGACAAGGAAATAGGGAGATAACACTTTATCAATTTCTTTTTCATTTTCCTGAGAGAATGAATTCGAACTGATAAATAACACAATAATAAAGAGGTTAATTTTGAGAATGTTTTTCATAATCAGTTTATTTTTTGTATAAATGGTCTCATTTCAAATGTGTCGTTAGATGTTTCAACGCTTCAATCTATAAATTTATTGCAAAATTCATTATTTGCTATAATTTTCAATATTGGCACTTTTTGGTAAAAATGCGATATTTATTATTTCAACCAGTTTTTATTCGAACTCCCTAATTACTTTTTCAATTTTCAGTCCAATATCTTTAATCTGACTAGAATATTTATCAGTGTCCTCATTTAAAGATTTTAAAATCAACTCAAAATGTTCAATCCTCAGTTCACTGTATTCTTTTAGCTTCTCCATTTGAATTGATAAGTCAATTGGTAAATTTTCAATTGTAATTATCTCCCCAATGATTGTTTTATTCTCTTTCCAGAGCACAATACTTATGTTTACTTCTTTTATTAAATAGTCAATATCATCAGTATTGAATGATTGAAGAACTTTTATTGAAACATCTTCATTTTCAAAGAAAGTGTTAATTCTTTCAGTGTAGGATTCGGTGTCAAAGCTGTTTTTATTTTCCGACAAATCACCGGAAATAAATGCAACTGAAAAAACGGAAAATAAAATTGCTAACATGGAAATAGCTCCAATTTTAGCAGCTTTCCATGAGGAATAAAATTCCCCATTGTTTTCTTTATGATTTTTTAAAACTTGCCCTTGTGTTTTTTCGACTATCCAGTATATGATCAATGTATAAATAGCAGGAATAATAGCATCAGGGATTTTCTCATTTATATAATCTGGCAACACGAAAATACTAAAAAAAATAAAGAATGTCGCAATAATACCAAGGAATAGGGCATTTATAGCTTGCTTTTCTTTTCCTATATTTAAAAAGTTCTGTCTCAATAGTATTCCGGCGGCTAAAGGTCCGCCGAAAAAAGTTGTAATAGAAATTGCCCTTTGTGAGTAGAATTTCACGTTTTCCATGGCTGTTATTTTACTATTTTATTCCGTTTCTTTCAAGATTATCTGTTACGATTAAATATTGTGTCGATACCTTTCATTTCTGGTTTAGCCGAGAGGCAACTTCAGACTAAACATCTAAATTCCGTTAGAAAATTTGTTAAGAATTGCCCTAAATTTACTTGTCAATTCAGTTAACATAATTGAGGTATTTTTACTGAGGTAAAAATAGAACTATTTCTTAAACACCCAAGCCAGCGTAAATTAAAAATTAGTGAGCTATTTTAAAACTATAGCGGCCAAACTACGCTTTAAACTTCTCAACATCAATTTTGAACAAGTCCGCAGCATTCTTCCATAAAATGAGTTCCTTTTTATCGTCGCCAATTTCAAGCTGATCCATAAACTTCAAATAAGATTTCATATTAGATATGGGCCAATCGGTTCCATACAATAGATAATTAGGATCGCCAGCATAAATAATCATATCTTCAATTTCATTTTTCACATAGCGCTCAAACTGCTCAGAGAAATCGCCTAGCACCAAGCCCGAAATGTCGGCATAAACGTTTTGATTTTTATAAACAAGCTCCATGCAGTCTTTAATCCAGGGATTGCCGACATGACAAATCACGATTTTTAAATCAGGAAAATCAACGGCCACATCATCAATATGTAGCGGATGCGAATACTTTACTTTCCCGGTTGGCGTATAGGTGTCGCCAGAATGAAACATTACGGGCACATCAAAGGCTATGGCCATTTCGTACCACACTTTAAGCCGGCTGTCATTGGGATAAAATGGCTCGTAGCCTGGATAAAATTTCAATCCTTTTATCAGACCATTGTCCAGGTATTCGCTAATTTCCTTTATATCCTTGTAGTCGTAATTTAGAAAACTAATGCCTGAAACCACTCCCAGGTTGTTTATCCCTTCGATGGCTTCTACCACTTGCTTGGTGCTTGGCCTATTTTTGTTAACTTTATAGGATGTTAGCACCAAAGAATAATCAACCTTGTTTTCTAACATATTGTCAGTAAGTAATTTAAGGCTATTTTCAAGTGAAACTACTCTTTCTTCGTGGTAGTTGTTAATGTGTGTGTGTACGTCAATTATCATAATTGTTATATATATTAAATTTTTGATTAAGGCTTGAAAGTGAAGCAGTTTAATACTTTTTTTTTGGTTGTGGTTAGTTATTTAGTAAGTGAAATAAAATAAAATCATACATATCTGCTTCCTCTTTAAGTCGCTTTTTAAAACTGCTTGTGGCGCCATAGTGTCCGGCATCTTCTTCAACTCTTAATATAACTTGATTTTCCTGTCCTACTCTATTTTGAAGTTTTGCAGCAAATTTATAAGAATGCAAGGGCGGCACCCTGTCATCATTTTCTGATGTCATAATCATTGTTGCCGGATAATTGATGTCATTGTCAATATTGTGTAACGGACTGTACGAAAGCAAATTGAAAAACCCTGATGAATCAGCAGTGTTCCCATATTCATCTGCATGAAAATGCCCAATTGTAAATTTTTCTAGTCTTAACATATCAAAAGGTGCAACAACAGGAACAGCCACTTTAAACAATTCCGGACGTTGCGTCATAGCTACACCCACAACCAGTCCACCATTTGAGCCTCCGGTAATTGCAAGCTTATCCGGGCTGGAGTATTTGTTATCAATTAGAAACTCTGCGGCAGCAATAAAATCGTTGAATGAATTTTGTTTATTCTCTCCTTTCCCTTGCAAAACCCATTCCTTACCCTTGTCGGCTCCACCTCTGATATTAGCAAAAGCAAATATGCCACCTTCTTTTAAAAAGTGGACAATTCCGGGAGAGAAATTAGGTGTCACAACACTGCCAAATCCACCATAAGCATTCAGTAAAGTTGGATTTTCGGCAGTAAGTTCTATCCCTTTTTGATAAATCATAAATAACGGAACTTTTGTGCCGTCAAATGATTCATATTCAAGTTCTTTTGTCTCAAATTGAGTATAATCAAAATTTACCACGGTAGAGCGCAAAGGTTTCATTTCAAAAGTCTCTACATCAAGCACATATACCACTTTGGGTTGTGTGTATCCCTCATAAGAAAACAGTATTTCTTTATCTGTTTTCTGTCCATTAAATCCACCCACAGAAAAGCCAAAAGGCATTTGAATGGCATGTAAAACTTCGCCTTGATAATTGAAAAACAGAATTTGTTGCTTCCTGTTTGACTGATAAATATTAATGATTTTATCTTGCAATACAATTGTTTCCAACAATAGTGCGGAAGCATATTCCGGAACAAAAGAATGCCAAACTCTTGGGTTTTTCGTGTCAATTTTTATCAGCATCCCATTATTTACACCCTTAAAAGTGCTGGCTATCAAGGTATCACCTTTATTGCCTAAAATAGAAATGTTATCATTTAGTTTTAATCTTGTAATCAAAGGCTTAACATAGGCAGTGGGGTCAGTAAAGTCAATATAAAAAAGATTTATTCTTGATTTCTTTTCGTCCACTTCTTTTATTATCAGAAACCTTTCGTCTTCTGTTGTCTGACAAGTAAATGTTGCTTCAGGATTATTTGCCCTTTTAAAAACCAGCTCATCCTCAGTTTGTTCCGTCCCAATTTTGTGATAATAAATTT
>CAZOEV010000240.1:0-4947 GCA_964578915.1 uncultured Lentimicrobiaceae bacterium | reverse complement strand
ATGTCGCAAATATACAACATATTTATGAATATATTACCGCTAGGTTAATAAAGTTTTCAGTTGCTAATGTAAATCCTCCTTTATTACTGTCAATAATTTGTACGCTCCCGAACAAAACTGTTCGCTTTGCACAAAGTTTCTTAGGTTCTCGCATATTAGAAATTGATGTATTAACTTGATTTATAGTATTTTGCAATTTTTGGCACAGCTTTGGCAATCTCCCTATCAAACGCAATAAAGCTAAACACAAAAAATCATACGCCATGAGAACAACCTACTTTTTAACCGCCGCTTTTCTTTGTTTATTCTGTTCAGTACAAGTTTTTGCTGCCAATCACCAACAAGCAAAAGAGTCCTATATCAATGATATTCCGTTTGAGACAAAACAAATTTTCGATTCCGTAAAGTATCAGGAAGCCATTGCGGTATCTTTTAGTCCTAAAGCAGAAGCATTTATCGAAGACATTCCGTTTGAAACCGAAAAAATTGCTTTGCAATATCTTGCAGATTCGGCCATGAAAATTAATTTTCAAATGCCCGAAGAGAAAACCATCAATGATATTCCGTTTAATACGTCATTCATTGTAAGAAATCAAAACGAATATTTAACAAACCTGAAATTTTAAATTCAAAGATTCCTGATTCAAAAATTCAATGATTCAATAATTCAAAGATTGATGCACAGCATATAATACTTAAAGGCATTTATTCAGAAGAAGAATAGATGTAAAACATTGGAATTGAATTTATTGAAACTCTTAAACCTAATAGCACTCTCGGCTTAGTTCGGTGTTCTCGACTCCGGCTCAATCACCTTCGTAACTCTTCAACTCATAAAATCTTGAACCCGTTAACTCGTAAACCCTCCAACTCGTAAACCCTTAAACTCACAAACTCTTGAACAAAAAAACGCCCCACTTCTCAACGAAACAGGGCGTTTTTTGCTTTTACACAAACTTTATTATTTGATTTCTACTTCAATCCATTTACTGCGATCTGGTGGTGCAGGTGATTTTATCTTTTTCACTGGATTTTCTTCCAGTTTTTTCAGCAATACTTCTACTGCTTTTTCAATATTGGGGTCTTTGCCTGTGGCGAGATCCTCAGGTCTGTCAACGACTTTAATATCAGGATAAACGCCTACTCCTTCGATGATCCACTCTTCGTTTTCATCAAAAATTCCGAAGCGCGGCACGGCAATATATCCTCCGTCAACCAATCCGGCATTGCCCGAAATCCCAACCAATCCGCCCCAGGTACGAGTACCGATTAGCGTTCCAAGTCCCAGTTTCTTAAAGAAATAAGGGAAAGCATCGCCTCCCGAAGAGGAATAGCCATTGATAAGCATCACTTTTGGGCCGTCGTGAGAAATGCCAGGCGCTTTGTTAGGCTCCATGCCGTTGCGATGCCAATAAGTTAGCGTGCGGCGGTCGAGCAGGTCAGCCATGCGATCGGGAATAAATCCGCCACCATTATAACGGTCGTCAATAATCAGTGCTTCTTTGTTGTGGTATGCATACATGCCGCGGTGCAGTTCGCGATTGCCTTCTACGGCAGTGTTTGGCACGTGGATATAACCGATGCGTCCGTCGGACAGTTTATCGACCATCGCGCGGCGCTCGTTCACCCAGTTGAGGTATTTCAGCTCTATCTCGCTGTCAATAGTTTTCACCTGTGATTTGCGTGCTGCTTTTCCATCAATATTACTACTCACGGTAATATCAATCAGTCTGTTAGATTTATTTTCGAGCAACTCATAAGGATTCATCTCGGTGGTAAGTTGCTGCCCGTCGATGCTGATGATATAGTCGCCTTCTTTCACGTCCACACCGGCTTCGGTAAGTGGTGCGCGGCGGGCTGGATTCCAGTTTTCACCTTCATAAACTTTCATAATGCGGTAGCGGCCCGCATCATAATCGGCTTCCAGTTCTGCGCCGAGCAAGCCTGTATTCACGCGTTTCACTTCGGCGATATCGCCCCAGTTTACGTAAGCATGGCCAGTATTGGATTCCGAAACCAGTTCATTAAGCACATAATCCACATCAAAACGGCTACCAGCATAAGGAAGCAGCGTGGCATAACGCTCGCCAAGTCCTTTCCAATCAACGCCATGCAAATTATTTACATAGAAATAATCCCTGAAAATGCGCCATCCATCCTGATAGATTTGATTCCATTCTTTTTGTGGCTCAATTTTCATTTCCAGTTTTGAAAGGTCGAGCTTTCCTGTGCCGGGTTTTTGTCCGGGAGCAATTTTTGCAATGCCATAATCTCCGCCCGAGCGATACAGCATCTGTTTGCCATCGGCGGTAGGCATGGCGCTCCATGATTTTTCCAAGATTTCTTCGGTTTTTTGCTCCTCCATATTATAGCGCATAATTTTTCCTTCGCTACTGTAGAGCAAACCACCATCAACAGCACCTAAAATGCGGTAACTTCCTGATGAAACGGGCAAAGCCTCGATGCGTCCATTGATGCCTTCAAAATCAATTTTTACCTTCAAGGAAGCAGGTTTTTCTGCCTCCTCCTTCTTTTTGTCTTTCTTATTTTCAGGTTCTTCCGCAACTTTCACAGGCTCTACATCCGTTTTTGGAGGTGCCAGCCGCGTGCCATCATTTAGCAGTGCCACAGCATAAAGACGCGCGGCATCATTGTAGAGATAATCAAATTCAAAGCTGGAAAACTCCAAGTTGAAATCGCGGTTTGACACAAAAAACATAAACTTGCCATCTTTGCTAAAAACGGGCGACCAATCGTTGAATTGATCGTCGGTAAGCTGAGTAGCCTTCGCAGATGGAATGTGATAAACCCAAATTGTCGAAATGTCGTTATCAGCTTCTTTTGTATAGGCAATCCATTCTGAACCAGGCGAAAAAGCATAGCTACGAATTTCGTTGCGGGTAGCTTTGTCAATAGCTTTTTGGGTGCCAGCTTCCACATCTAACAACCACAATTGCATGGTGCGATCTGAATAAACCAAGTATTTGCTGTCGGGTGACCATTCTGCTTCATATTTCCAAGCTGCCGAGCCGTTGGTGAGCTGCCGTGGTGTTGCACCATCTTTATTTTCAAGTAGATAAACCTCGTATTCGCCGGTGGCATCAGAATAATACGCGATATATTTTCCGTTGGGCGACCATGAAGGATAAAGCTCGCGAACGCCTTGTGTTTGGGTCAGGTTAATGATATTTCCGTTTTCTGCCGGAACAGAGAACACATCGCCACGGGCATCAAAAAGCACACGCTTTCCGCTGGGCGAAATGCTGTAGCTGTTGATGTCTTTTTCTACATTTTTGTAGTAGGCTTTCAGATTAGGATTATCAAAATTCAGGGCAACCTCAATCTTTTTATTTTCGTTGGTTGCCAGGTCGTAAACATACAAATAGCCACCATTTTCGTAAACAATTTTTCCGTTTTTACCAGAAGGCCACATCACATCAAAATCTTTGAATTGAGTGAGTTGCTCTGTACTTTTGCTGCCAATATTATAGCGATAAAGATTAAGTCTGAGATCGCGGTCGCTGGCAAAAACAATATCGTTTCCTTGCCAGATAGGCCACTGATCGGAACCCACAAATGTAGTGATTTGCTCAGAACTATTGTTGTCTAGGTCATAAATCCAGAGATCGGAAGCACGGCCGCCTTTATAGCGTTTCCAGGTACGAAATTCGCGATCAACAGGCGTAAAGCACACCATATTATCATTGGGCGAAAGTGCCGCAAAACCACCATTGATAATCGGCAGCGGCGTTTCAAAACCACCATCCAACGAAACAAAATAATAGCGTCCGTTGCGCTCACCAAAAGGCGTGCGGTTGGCGCGAATCATAATTTTTTGACTATCAGAAGTCCAGCCCATCACTACATGGTCAAAACCACCACGCGGCGGCATCACGCCCACGGAATTGTACCAAGTAAGCTGTTTGGCTTCGCCGCCTTCGGCTGGCATCACCCAAATTTGCCGACTTCCGGAGTATTCGGCACTGAAAGCGATCCATTTTCCGTCGGGAGAAATCTTTGGAAACAGCTCCAAACCCTCGTGAGAAGTCAGTTGTCGGGCTTCGCCGCCATCGGCATTCACCGACCACAAATCGCCGGCATACACAAACACGACCAAATCGTTGTTAATATCGGGATAACGCAGCAGGCGCGCGTCTTCCATAGCAGAAATGCTTCCCGAAAAGAGGAAAAGCAGCAGTATAGCCGCTAATTTTTTAGTAAATGATAACATAATAACGCATTTAAAATTTGAAGGCGAAAGGTACGGTTTCTTTGCGTTTTATCAATAAGTAAATCAGGGAAAGGGTTTTTTGGGTTCACGAGTTGACGGGTTCACGGGTTCACGGGTTGGTTTACGAAATCCAAGGTGTGTCTTGTCCTGATCGAGCGTTGTCGAGAGCATCGATTACTGAGTCGGCTTCTAGGCTTACGGGGGATATTTTCTCATTTAACTCCTTCTTTTTGATCATTGCCGTAAAATTCATAACTTTACATCACTGAAAACCTATACAAAATGAATAAAATAAAAATCCTGCTACGACTATTTGTAGCTTCGGCTTTGTTATTACTTGTTTCTACAGCCTGCACATCCTCCAAAAATATTAAAAATATGCAATTAGTTGAAAAGGTAAATCTGGATCGCTTTATTGGAAAATGGTATGAGATAGCACGCTTTCCGCATAGTTTTGAAGAAGGTTTGGTGGGCGTAACAGCCACTTATGAACAAATGGACAAGGGTAAAATTAAGGTAATTAATGAAGGATATAAAGACAGCTTTGATGGCGAGCATAAAAAAGCTATCGGCAAAGCCAAAGTGGCAAAATCGGGAAATCCAGCCCACCTGAGAGTTTCCTTTTTCTGGTTTTTTTATGCCGATTATCTCATTCTCCAATTGGGCGAAAACTATGATTACGCGCTTATTGGCAGCACTTCCGACAAGTATTTCTG